>JAIEFH010000209.1 GCA_029067025.1 Oscillospiraceae bacterium
GCCACGTACAAAAGCCGCATCTCCTCCGCCCGGAGCTGCCGCCGCAGCCGCAGGGCCACCGCGTCCCGGGCGATGGTGGTGTACCGCAGGCCCCGCGCCCGGTCGGTACGCTTGGGGCCCAGGCCCAGGTCGGGGTGGAAGAGGATGGTGGCCTTGGCGTCCGTCTCGTTGAATTTCCGATCCAGCCCGCACACCAGCACCACCGGGAACTCCAGCCCCTTGGATTTGTGGATGGACAGGATGCGCACGCCCCCCGTCTCGCCCCCCGGCACGGGGACGGCCACGCCGTTGTCCGCCATCCGGCTGAGGTGGAGCAAAAAGGCCATCAGCCCCCGGTGCCCACCGCTCTCGAAGCGGACGGCCTCGTCGTACAGAGCCATCAGGTTTGCCCGCCGCCGCTGCCCGTCCGGCATGGCGGCGAACACGGCGGGCGCGTCCAGTCTGCCATAGATATACCACAGCAGCCGGTGGCTGCCTTCCTCCGCCGCCAGCTCCCGCAGCTCGCCCAGGAGGGCCAGAAAGGATACGCAGTCCTCCTCCCCCCGTTCCGCGCCAGCGGCCAAACAGTCGTACACTGTGCCGCCGCTCCCCGCCCGAAGGCGGGCCAGCCGGTCGGGGGTGAAATCAAACAGGGGGGAGCGCAGGGCCGCCAGCAGCGCCACGTCCTGCCGGGGATTGTCCAGCACCTGGAGCAGGGCGATGACCACGGAGATTTCCGTCGTGCCGAAGAACTCCTGGCCCCCGTCGGCGCTCCAGGGGATGGAGAGCTCGTCCAGGGCGGCGGCGTAATACCGCAGCACCGGGTTCGGTGAGCGCAGAAGGATGACGATGTCCTCCGCCCGGACGGGCCGATCCCCCGGGGACGTCATTCGCCGAGGAAGCGGCCCTTGGCCGCTCGGCGAACGACTGTCCCGGCAGTCTCCGACTGCCCCGCTGTCCAGCAGCTCCCGGATGCGCTTCGCGGCGGCCCGGGCGGTCACCAGATCCTTATCCGCCTTTTCCGCGCTCCCATCATCGGTGAGGGTGGACAGGTCCACGCAGTTCAGCTCCACCCGGTACCGCTCATCCAGGGGCAGGTCGGCGCGGCCGGGGCGCAGGGCTTCCGCCTCGGTATAGTCCAGCTCCCCGGCGGCCCGGGTCATCACGTTGCGGAAGATGAAGTTGACCCCGTCCAGCACCTCGGGCCGGGAGCGGAAGTTGTCCGACAGCAAAATCTTCCGGCTCTGGCCGGGGGCGGCCTCCTCCGCCGGGGGGAAATGCTCATATTTGTCCAGGAAGATGCCCGGCTCCGCCAGACGGAAGCGGTAGATGGACTGCTTCACGTCCCCCACCATGAATAAATTATCCCCGGAGGACAGCGCCCCGAAAATGGCGTTCTGAACAGCGTTGGTGTCCTGGTACTCGTCCACCATGATCTCCCGGAACTGCCTGCCCACATCCCGGGCCAGATCGCTGGGCGAGCCGTCCGGGCTTGTCAGCAGGCGCACCGCCAGGTGCTCTCCGTCGGCAAAGTCGATGAGATGGCGGCGCTGTTTCAGCTTGGTGAAAGCCTCGTCAAACTCCGCCGTCACGTCCAGAAGCGCCGTCATGGCGGGGCCGACGGCCCGCAAATCGTCCATGGCCTGCGCTGCCGTCACGTCGAACCGCTCCCCCAGCTTTTTCATCTGGGCCTTGCACTGATCCCGCTGGGCGGTCATGCGGGCCTTCAACCCCTCGTCGTAGTCGCCCCGCTTGGTGCCCGGACGGGGGAAGGGGATGGGGAAGCACGCCGCCGTCTCGTCCCAGCCCCGGCCCAGGGCGGAGCGCAGCCGCTCCAGCGCGTCGATGGTGTCCCCCAGGGTGGGGGCGTAGTTTTTGGTCAGCAGTTCGTCAAAGTAGATCTCGTCCCGCAGATTTTTCAGTGCCCCCAGCCAGTAGTCCGCCAGCTCGAGTCCGTCGGCCAGCAGGGCGCGCCCCCAGGGGGTGTCCTCCGGGCCCACGCCCTCCGGGAATACGAAGTCCCGCCGGCGCGACCTGAGCCAACCCACCGGATCGGCCTGGGCCTGCACCTGCTGGTGGACATACAGCACCACGTCCTCCAGGGTCTGGTCGTCCCGCTCCCCGGCCAGGGCGTCCACCAGGGCGGCGAAGGGGGCGTCGTCGGCGATGTTGGCGTACCGGGCTTCCAGCACCTCTTCCAGAGCGCGGCGGCGCAGCTCGTCCCCCTCCGCCTCGTCGCACAGGCGAAAATCCGGGTCTAAATCCGTCAGGTGTCCCCACTGGCGCAGGAAGTCCAGGCAGAACGCGTCGATGGTGCAGATGGGGGCCTTGTATACTAAGGTGGCGCTGCGCCGCAGGTGCCGATCCCCTGGCCTTTGGGCCAGGGCGGCGTGGATGGCGGCGGCAATGCGATCCCGCAGCTCGGCGGCGGCGGCGTTGGTGAAGGTGATGACCAGAAAGCGGTCGATGTCCTCGCCACTCTCCACATAGCCCATCAGCCGCTCCACCAGCACGCGGGTCTTGCCCGATCCGGCGGCGGCGGACACCAGCAGATCGCCCCCCCGGTTTTCCACCGCGGCAAGCTGCTGTTTTGTCAGTTCAATCGCCATGTCCGTCCTCCTCCTGACCGGCCAGCCAGTTCCAGAATTCCGCCGCCCTGACTCCGCGTCTGTAGCGTTTGGCGTCCCCGCAGCCCTCCTCGAAGTGGCAGGCGGCCCGGTAGTCGCACCAGCGGCAGGGGTTCTTATCGGCATTGTGCCAATATGGGTCGGCGTTGATGTTGCCCGCCGCCAGCTCCCCGGCGGCGCGCTTCAAAGCGTCTATGATATATCCGTCCAGCAGCTCCATCTGCTCGGGAGTGACCAGGTAGTCGCCGCCGTTCCGGCCCGCGCTGACGGGCAGGAAGCGGAACGACCCGGCGGCGTGCTCCATGGCGGACAGCACCGCCGGATCGTCCAGCACCAGCCCCTGGCGGCGCAGCAGCCCGTCCCGGGATCGCTGGATGTCCTTGTCAGTCATGCCCCGCTCGCCGTCCACCAGGGGGGTGCGGGCGGGGACGTACAGCACCCCGGCGGGGACAATTTCATTGGAGCCAAACACCCGCTCCCCCTCCCGGCTGAGGGCAAAGAGATAGAGCAGCATTTGAAGGCCCCGCCCGTCCTCCACGTCGGCGAAGTCGAAGCTCTTTTTGCCGGTTTTGTAGTCCACCACCCGCAGGTAGCGCTTGCCGTCGTGGAGCCACTCGTCCACCCGGTCCACAAAGCCGCTCAGCCGCAGGCGCACCCCCTCCTCCACCTCCACCGGGGGCAGCTCCTTGCCACGGCCGAAGCCCAGCTCGAAGGCGGCGGGGGTGAAGTCGGAGACGGAAAGCTCGGCGCATACGCTTTGGGCCACGTCCAGCGCGGCCTGCTTCATGCGCTCAAACAGATAGCGGAACCGGGCGGTCTCGCCGTCCAGGCCCGTGAGCACCTCCCGCTCGTAGTGGTCGGCGGCGGCTTGGGACAGGCGGCGCACCCCGTCCATGTCGTCCAGCGGGACGCCCTCGTTTTTGGCCGCGCGCAGGGTATCCTCCAGCACGGCGTGGACGAAGGTGCCGTAGTCGGAGGGCCGGAACGCCGCTTTTTGCCGGGGCTTGGCGTCCAGGCCGAAGCGCAGGAAGTGGCTGAAGTGGCAGGAGTTATAGAGGTCGAGCCTTGTGGCGGACATGGGCACCACCGGGCCGAACAGCTCGTCCACCGCCAGCCGGGACAGCCGGCCCCGCCGCCAGTTTGCCGCGTTTTGAATCCGCTCCAGCCGGGGGGCCAGCCCCGGAACCCGCCGCAGGGCGTCGGCCAAGTTAGGGTCATGCCCCGCCAGTTCCAGCGCCGCGTCCGGGGCGGACAGCCGGGCCAGGGGATCGGAACCGTCCGCCGCCGGCTTATCAGGGAAGAGCGCCGCCAGCCGCTCCCAGAGGAAGCAGGGGGTCTTTTGGTTGTCCCCTGACCCGGCGGCATAGCTGACATACAAACGCTCAGAGGGGCGGGCGCAGGCCTCGTAGGCGATGGTCATCTCCCGGCGGAGCTTGTCCTCCTGTTTTGGAGCCAGCTCCACCGACCTGGCGGCCAGCACGTCCCGGTCCTGGTCGGTAAACAGCCCCGGCGAGGCGGTACAGTCGGGGATGGAATTGCTGTCCGCCCCCAGCAGGAACAGCGCTTTGACCTCCTTATGGGCCATGCGGGGGGCGTCCCCCACCGTCACCGCGTCCAGGGACACGGGGATGGCCCCCACGTCATACTGGGACAGCACCAGGGAGAACAGCCGGGAGAACTCGTCCAGCTCCAGCTCGGTGTCCTCCAATAAAAGGGCGCACTGCTCCAGGCCGCCCACTAAAATGTCCCAGAGCTGGCGGTACTGGGCGGCGGTGTTCCGGTCGCCCCGCTCCTCCAGGCTGTCCGCCCGCTGGGCCAGCCGGGTGGGCAGATCGATGTCATCTAATAATTGATACAGGGCCAGGGCACGGCCGCGGCCGGTCTTATCCCTGCCCTTCCGCAGCTTTTCCAGCGGCGCGATGACCCGGCGGCGCAGTTCGTCCAGCCACGCCACGAAAGCGGTGTCCTCATCGGTGAACTCCTGCCCGTAGCCCTCGGGGTGCATATCCCAGGGCTTTTTCCGCGTCCAGGCGGAGCCTTTCAGATCCCAGGTCAGGGCGTAATTTTCCAGCAGATCCCGCTCCTCGTCCGTGATGCCGGTGAGGCCGGTTTTCAGGTAGCGGAACAGCTCCTCATAGGGGTAGTCCTCCGCCGCCGCGGCCAGGGCGGAGGTGACCAGGGCCAGTACCGGCTTTTCCAGCACATCCTCCATCGCGGACAGAAACACCGGCACGCCGTACCGGGCAAAGGTGCTCTCGATGAGCTCGCCGTACCCGTCCAGCTTCCGGGCGCACACGGCGATGTCCCGGCAGCGATAGCCCTCCTCCCGGAGCAGGCGCAGGATTTCGGCGGCGCACCACTCCGCCTCCTGCCGCGGGGTGGCGGCGGCGATCCGGGTGAGGTTGCACTCCCCCTGCCAGGGGGCCTCGGGCATGGGGCCGAACAGATTCTGCTCCAGAAAGGCCAGGGATGGGTGGCGGGGCAGGGGACGGTCAAGGGTTTCCTCCAGGAAGAGCACGCCGTTGTCCTTCGCCAACCGGCCCAGCCGCCGGGCGGCCCGGAGGGCGGGCTGGAAGATGCCGGAGGGGTCGTCCCCGGTGTCGCACACAAAGGCCACCGTCAGCTCCCCCTGGGACATGAGGGCGGACAGCACCTGCTCCTCCTGGGGGGTGAAGTCGGTGAAGCCATAGACGTAGAAGGCCATCCCAGCCCCCCAGCGGGTGTCCTCCAGCTGGCGGGCCAGACGGTCAAGGCGGCCCCGGGGGTCGGCGGCGCCCGCCTGTTCCATGGCTTGGTAGGCGGCGTAGATCAGCCCCAAGTCCCGGAGCTTGTCCCCTTGGCGGCCCCCCAGCTCCTCCCCGGCGGCGATGAGCGCCTCCGGCTCCACCCGGTAGGAGCGGCACTCGTCCACTGTGGCCAGCAGGCCCGTCAGGAACGCGGGCTTCCGGGAGGGGGCGCGGTAGGTGGTCAGCGCGTCGGACACGCGGCGCAGGGCGGCGTACATCAGCAGCATCCGCCCTCCGGCGTCCAGCATGGGGGCAGCCCCGCCCCCGGCGGCGTCGGTGAGCCGCCCGGCCAGCCGGGTGAAGGATAACACCTCGCAGGACATAGACGCTCCGCCGTCCAGAGCGGCACACATTGCTCGCTCGCTCTCGTGGGAGTACTGCTCGGGGACGATGAGCAGGCGGCGGCGGGCGGGGGACTTGCCCATCCGCTCCAACAGCTCCACCCGGATGTCCTGCCCGGCCCGGGCGTACAGCAGATCCAGCATGGCGCGGGCCTCCTTTCGCGGTTTTTCACCATCATACCACATTTGACGCCGCCGCGGCAAGCCTGCCAACGGGCAAAGAATCCGCCGGATACCCGACGGATTCTTTTGTGCACAATTTATATTTTGTGTGTCCCATCCATATATCCATAGTGGTACATCAGCTTTCCACAGGCCCGGGCAAAGTTCTCAAACCCGCTGACCAGCAGTTCTATATCCGAATCGGTGTCGGGATTTAGCCCCGTTTTCTCGCAAAGACGGTTGCGGGCTTCATAGATCTGCCCTATCAGTGGGGCAAGCTCCCCGCCTTCAGAAGTTTCGTCCTTTACCCATTCGCACACATCCGATTCGTTCGTGCCATTGATTTGATCGTAGATAAATTTCCAGCGTTCTGCATTTTGCACAACAGATACCTCCTTTTATATGCCACAATATTGTAGCATATAAAAACTCAATATGCAACAAAATGGTAGCATCGCTTTGTGAGGAGTGATGTCCCATGTTATTTCAGCGGCTTGAGGATCTTCGCATTGACGCAGACAAAACCCAGCAGCAGATTGCCGATTTGTTAGACTGCAAGCGGGAAGTATACCGGCGTTATGAAAAGGGCACCTATGATATTCCACTTTGGGCCTTAATTAAACTTGCAGACTACTATGAAACAAGCACGGATTATATTTTGGGGCTCACGAATGTAAAAACACCCTATCCAAAGAAATAGGGAAAAGCTATTGACAAACCTTTCCCCATCTGGTATGATACTTGGGCAAAAGGAAGCAGGAATGGCGCCGCCGTCCTCACCTCCCGCCGCGGGCGAAGGGGTTAACATGGTGAAACGCACGCGATAAGTGTGGGTTTTGTTGTGGACGTGGGTGCCTTGCTGCATTCACGTTTTTATTTTGGAGGTGCGTGACCATAGCTAACACGGCTCATCAGATCAACGAGGAAATCCGCGACCGCGAGGTGCGTCTCATTGGCGCCGACGGCGCTCAGCTGGGCGTCATGTCCGCGGCTCAGGCTCAGGTTCGCGCCGACGAGGCCGGCCTTGACCTGGTCAAGATCTCTCCCACCGCCACCCCCCCCGTGTGCAAGCTCATGGACTACGGCAAGTACCGCTTCGAGCAGTCCAAGCGGGAGAAGGAGGCCAAAAAGAACCAGCACGTGGTGGAGGTCAAGGAGGTGCGGATGTCCCCCGGCATCGACATCGGCGACTTCAACACCAAGCTGCGCAACGCCCAGAAGTTTTTGAGCGAGGGCAACCGGGTGAAGGTCACCGTCCGTTTCCGGGGCCGGGAGATGGCCCACACCGACATCGGCAAGAAGCTGCTGCTGGACTTTGCGGATCAGTGTGCCGAGCAGGCCGTGATGGACAAGGAGCCCAAACTGGAGGGCCGGCACATGAGCATCTTCCTGTCCGCGAAAAGTGCCAAAACCAATAAGCAGTAAGTAACACCCTGCGGCATTTGCCGCGATCAACTACGAAAAGGAGACAACCGCCATGCCTAAAGTGAAAACCCACAGCGGCGCCAAGAAGCGTTTCAATCTGACCAAGAACGGAAAGGTCAAGCGCGCCCACGCCAACAAGAGCCACCTGCTCAACGGCCACGGCAAGACCCGCAAGCTCAAGAGAAGCCTCCGCAAGGGCGGCTACGCCGACGTGACCAACGCGGCCACCATCAAGCGCATGGTTCCCTATAAATAAGGGACGACATCATATTTTACTCAATACAGGAGGCTGAACGACAATGGCAAGAGTCAAGGGCGCGATGATGACGCGCAAGAGAAGGAATAAGATCCTCAAGCTGGCCAAGGGCTACTGGGGCGCCAAGAGCAAGCACTACAAGATGGCCAACGAGCAGGTCATGAAGTCCCTGCAGTACGCCTATGTGGGCCGCCGGCTGAAGAAGCGCGACTTCCGTCAGCTGTGGATCGCCCGCATCAGTGCCGGCTGCAAGATGAACGGCATGAACTACTCCACCTTCATGCACGGCCTGAAGCTGGCCAATGTGGAGATCAACCGCAAGATGCTGGCCGAGATGGCCGTCAACGACAAGGCCGCCTTCACCCAGCTCACTGAGCTGGCCAAGGGCAAACTGGCCTAAAGAGAAGCGCGGAGCCGTCGTGAGCAGCGCGGATGGAGCGGAGCAAAGGCAAAAGCCCAAGGCCCACGCAGTGGGACTGAGTTTTGCCTGAGTCGCAGCGAAGCCGCGCGTCGCGAACAGGCACAGCGTGACAATAAGGAAGAAAAAGCGCCCGATTCACTGAATCGGGCGCTTTTTCCGTCCCCAAACAGGGGGCTGTTCAAGCCCTTCTTTTTTTGATATAATACTCTCTACTCTTGCACCAAGGAAGTGACACAACATGAGTGAAGCATCGTTGGCCGCCCAGGTGGTGGGCGAAGTGAAAAAGGCCGTGGTGGGCAAGGACGAGATTGTCATCAAGACGCTGCTGGCTATACTGGCCCGGGGACACGTCCTGCTGGAGGACATCCCCGGCGTGGGCAAGACCACCATGGCCATCGCCTTCTCCAAGGCCCTGGGCCTGAAATATAACCGGGTGCAGTTCACCCCGGACGTGATGCCCTCCGATTTGACGGGCTTTTCCCTCTATAACAAGGCCGCCGGGCAGATGGAGTACCAGCCCGGGGCGCTGCTGTGCAATCTGTTCCTGGCCGACGAGCTGAACCGGGCCACCAGCCGCACCCAGTCCGCTTTGCTGGAGGCCATGGAGGAGGGCCGGGTGACGGTGGACGGCGGGGCCCATCC
>JAIEFH010000021.1 GCA_029067025.1 Oscillospiraceae bacterium
ACGATATAGAGGAGAAAAGTATTACAACCAAAATATCTGAATATTATAAAAATCACAAGATGCATCAGACTCATTACGTGTAAATCTCTGATTACGACTTTTAATTATAAAAAAAATAAGGAGGGGGTGTCGGTGGTGGGGGGGGGTGGATTTTTGTTGTCGTAAAGGTAGACAAATTGCTCCATGGTGAAGGGGCTGGGGGCGGCCATGGAGGGGCTCACGCTCATGGAGGGATCCATCCCCATACCCGCGCCCATGCTGGGATCCAGGCCGGGGGCGGGATCCGCGCTCTCCTCCGGCTCGCCGTCGGCATCCTGCTCCAGGGTCAGATCCATCATGGCGGCAAGCTGGTCATTTGTCTGGGCGGACAGCCGCTGTTCCACCGCGGCGGCGTACTGCTCCCGCACACCCTGGGCGATGGCCTCCTCGATGCGGTTGAACAGCTCGTCGTCGCTCATGTCTGCGATGTAGGAGGCCACGGTGTCCCCGCTGACCCCCATCTCGGCGGCATACTGCTCCACGATCATCTGCTCGATATACTCCCGGGTCATGCCCTCCATCTGCTGGGATACCACCGCGTCCACGTACTCCTGGGAGGGCTGGCCCATCACGTCGATATAGGCCGCGGCCTTTTCCTGGGTAGTCAGGCCGGACAGATGTTCACTGATGAGCTCTGCCTTTTCCCCGTCGGTGGGCTCCACGTCGTCGTCCTTGGGGAAAGGCAGGCCGGAAATCACATCGGTGTCCGGGTCGTCCAGCTGGGCCTTCAAAATATCGGTTTCAGCGGTGGCCTCAATGGCGTACCGGGTCAGGGCGCTGGTGTAGCCGATGCCGCCGGAGCTCATGCCATGGCCTCCCTCCAGAGGCCGGGCGATGCCCGCTATCTTCAGGCGGATGCCGGTTTCGTCGCTGTTGTAGAGGAAGTCCATGCCCGTTCCGGTGGCGGACATATCGGTGTAAATCCCCTCCGCCGGGTCATACTGGTAATACTCCGCCGGCAGGATGAGCTTGAAGCCCAGGGCGCACAGCTCCTCATAGCTCCAGCTCATCTCCGGGGCCTCCAGGGCCTCCCCTTTGGACATGGAGATCATAGCCTCCTCCATGTCGTCGTGGGCCATGAGCCCCAGGGCGTACAGCATCAGGTCGGAGATCTCGTTGTTGACGTCCACAAACAAAATGACCTCGTCCCGGTTCCGGGGCCAATCCCCGTAGAGCAGCTCGTACTGGCTTTTTACCTGGTCGGACACCAGCTCGCCGTCCTCCCCGGCCAGCAGCTCCTCCCATACGTCCATGGCGGAGTACATGGAGCCCATGGACTTGAAGTAGGAGGAGTAGTCGCCGCCGTACATGGCGGTCATGGCGTCCTGCATGAGGGACATCACGTCGCACTTAATGATGTCGCCGTTTTCGTCCTGGGTATAGATGTCAAAATCAAAGTCGTAGCTGTAGTGGATGGCGGCCATGTCCCGGATGCCGCCGCCCCCATTGTCCAGGTATTCTTTAAACGCCTCCAGGTTGTTGGTCTCCACCTCGGCGTTCATCATAGAGTCCATCATGTCGTACATGACGGTGGAGGCGTACACCCGGTCGGGATCGTGGTCCTCTGCGCCCTCGCCGGTGAGCTGATCCCGCCGCGCCCCCATGAGGGAGGCCATCAGGGCGGTCATGTCGGTGCTCTCCGCCTGGATGGTGATGGGGTAGCTGGACAGGGTGTCCTCCTGCACCTTAGTAATATAGTTGTTGATGCCGGTGGACAGCGCCAGGATCAGGGCAATGCCGATGATGCCGATGGAGCCGGCAAAGGCGGTGAGCACCGTGCGGCCCATTTTGGTGCGCAGGTTGGTCAGTGACAGGGACAGCGCCGTGAGGAAGGACATGGAGGTCTTGTGCCCGCCCCGGGCCTGCTTGCCGGTGAGGACGGGGGCGGTATCTTCTGAGTGGTAGGGGTTGGAGTCGCCGGTGACCATGCCATCCTTCAATGTCACGATGCGGGTGGAGTACTGCTGAGCCAGCTCCGGGTTGTGGGTGACCATGATGACCAGCCGGTCCCGGGCTACCTCTTTGAGCAGCTCCATCA
>JAIEFH010000210.1 GCA_029067025.1 Oscillospiraceae bacterium
AAACGCCCCCCCGAGATGTCGCGGTGGCTCGGAGTCGTGTATAACGCGCTTGGACAGTTCAACCGCCCAGCTTCTCCCCCACCAGGGCCATCTGCGTCGGGGTGGGCTCCCAAGCATTGCTTTGATAGAAGCTGAATTTCACAATGCGATCCGGGTAAAACAGCAGGAAGCTGCCTCCACGGCCATACTGGGACATCCATCGGTACGCCTCCAACCCGCCCCAGGGGGTGGGATCGACGGGCTCATAGCGGAACCGGCCGTCATCCGGCTCGCCCAGCGCGGCCCTTTTGCAAAACTCATAAAGAGCCGGGATCTTCACCTCGATAATGGTATAATCCAGCTGGTACATTTTAGCATAATCCTCCACGTCATACCGAGGCCACTGGCGCATTTCATACCGGGTCAGCAGGAGGGAAGCCAGCACCTCCCGTTCCCTCGTATAACCGTCATCGGCCTCGTCCGTCAGATCTTCCACCGTCACAGGCAGGTCGTCCTGATGATCGACATAGATGTGCCCGTTATCCTCATAAGTGGCGCAGCCGTCCCCGAACCAGTTGCGTTTCGTACCTTCCCCCTCCAAACAGACCGCCGCTGTCACAATCAGGAAGGACAGGATAAAGCACAGGCCAAGGGTGATGGCCCGGTTCTTCTCGGCGGGCTCCTTTTCGCGCTTGAGCCATTGCCTGGCGCTGGCAATCAGGGACACGGCGCCGAAAACCCCCAAAGCGCGCACCCCGATGATCGCGGCGGTGAGCCTGGGAACAGACAGGAGGGCCGCCGCTAAAGAGACCGCAATCCACAGATACATGATCCGGTCCAGCCGGAAGCGGCCGGGGCTGGGCAGCAGCTCCCCCCACCCCGCCGCTTTCTTTGCCCTGGCGTGCCAGAGAAAATAGCGGCCCACATCCAGAGTACACATCGTGAAAAGCCCCAGCAGCGCCATGCCTGTCCAGAGCAGGCCGCTGTCGGCCAGGACGCGGATAGGATCCGTATTCCACAAGGAGATCATCAGCAAGCCGTACAGTAAGATCACCACCATCACCGCGAAATGGTAGGGCAGAAAACTCTTTTTCGCCATGCGGTGGATGGAGTCCACTTCGGTCACCGGGTCGGTCTCAATGGGAACAGGGTCCTCCCCTTCGTTGTAAAACACTTGGAGCTGGGCGTTGGCCGCCGCCAGCATCCAGCCGGTGTGGGCGCAGAAGGCGTAAAAGGTCTCCTGCTCCTCGCTGGGTCCCGGGTCGAAGGTGGACGCCCTGGGGAAATAGCTGACGCTGAAGGTCACCTGTTTCGGCTCGACCCGGCGGTAGTGCCAGGTGAAATTCCCGATTTTCTCCAGCAGCCAGCCCTGCTCCGCCATGCGCTCCAGATGGGCCTCAAGCCCGGTGTGGTCGTAAAAGGAAAACCACTCAAATCTGCGCTTTGTGTCTTTCATGGGCGTCACTCCTTTCCCATCCAGCGGCGGTAGTCCTCCGCCTGAGCGCGGATGCGCTCGTATTCCCTGTCCAGCGTCTCCCGGCCCTTGGC
>JAIEFH010000211.1 GCA_029067025.1 Oscillospiraceae bacterium
GTCACCTTCTTATTAAACGGCGGCGTGGAGACCGTGTTCCCCGGTGAGGATCGGTGCCTGATCCCCTCCCCCAAGGTGGCCACCTATGACCTCCAGCCCCACATGAGCCAGCCCGAGGTCACCGCCGAGGCCGTCAAGCGCATTGAGAGCGGCGCTTACGACGTGATCATCCTAAACTTCGCCAACTGCGATATGGTGGGTCATACCGGCGTGTTTGACGCCGCTGTCAAGGCTGCCGAGGCGGTGGACAGCGGCGTGGCCCAGGTAGTCGCCGCCACCGCCAAGATGGGCGGCGTGTCCATCATCACCGCCGACCACGGCAACGCCGAGCACATGGTGGAGGAGGACGGCTCCCCCTTCACCGCCCACACCACCAACCTGGTGCCCTGCTGCGTGGTGGGCGCGGACGTGAAGCTCCGCGACGGCCGCCTGGCCGACCTGGCCCCCACTATGCTGGATCTGATGGGCCTGAAGCAGCCCGCCGAAATGACCGGCGAGACCCTGATTGTGAAGTAAACACCCAACAGAAAGGAGACTGCTCTATGCCGACTGAAAAAGAAGTCCTTATTGTTCAAAAGGCTACTGTGTATGACTTGATGCGTATTTTCAACGAAAATCCCGAAAAGTCCTATACTGTGAAGGAATTGGAGCAGCTGCTCCATGCCTATATCCAAGGTGTTGAAAAGTGAGACCCAACTCTTCGTGTCCCTTGAGGTATGTACCTCTTTAAACTTATACCTTTGAATTTTGAAAGGAGCTTGATTCCCATGAAACAGATGCTTGAGATCGTTGACGTCCTTGGCCGTGAAATTATCGACTCCCGCGGCAACCCCACCGTTGAGGTGGAGGTCGTCCTGGAGGACGGCACTGTCGGCCGCGCCGCGGTTCCCTCCGGCGCTTCCACCGGTGTCCACGAGGCCTGTGAGCTGCGCGACGGCGACAAGAGCCGCTACCTGGGCAAGGGTGTGCTGAACGCCGTCAACAACGTGAACACCGAGCTGGCCGAGTGCCTGATCGGCATGAACGCCCTGGATCAGGTCGCCATCGACAAGGCCATGATCGCTCTGGACGGCACCCCCAACAAGGGCCGCCTGGGCGCCAACGCCATCCTGGGCGCCTCCCTGGCCGTGGCCAAGGCCGCCGCTGAGTCCCTGGGCCTGTCCCTGTACAACTATATCGGCGGCGTCAACGCCAAGACTCTGCCCGTCCCCATGATGAACATCCTCAACGGCGGCGCCCACGCCACCAACAACGTTGAGATCCAGGAGTTCATGATCATGCCCGTGGGCGCGCCCACCTGGAAAGAGGCCCTGCGCCGCTGCGCCGAGGTGTTCCATCAGCTGAAGAAGACCCTGAAGGACAACGGCACTCCCGCCGCCGGCGTGGGCGACGAGGGCGGCTACGCCCCCAACCTGAAGAAGGATGAGGACGCCCTGAAGGTCATCGTGCAGGCCATCTCCGACGCCGGCTACAAGCCCGGCGAGGACTTCATGATCGCCATCGACGCCGCCTCCTCCGAGTGGTGGAACGACGAGGAGAAGTGCTACGTCCAGCCCAAGTCCGGCAAGAAGATGACTCAGCAGCAGCTCGTCAATATGTGGAAGAAGTTCGCCGACACCTACCCCATCATCTCCCTCGAGGACGGCATGGCCGAGGACGACTGGGAGGGCTGGGCCATGCTGACCAAGGCTATTGGCTCCAAGGTCCAGCTGGTGGGCGACGACCTGTTCGTCACCAACGTGGCCCGTCTGTCCGACGGCATCGCCAAGGGCGTGGCCAACTCCATCCTCATCAAGGTCAACCAGATCGGCACCCTGACCGAGACCCTGGACGCCATCCAGATGGCCAACCGCGCCGGCTACACCGCCATCGTGTCCCACCGCTCCGGTGAGACCGAGGACGCCACCATTGCCGACATCGCTGTGGCCACCAACGCCGGCCAGATCAAGACCGGCGCGCCCAGCCGCACTGACCGCGTGGCCAAGTACAACCAGCTGCTCCGCATCGAGGAGGAGCTGGACGACGCCGCGATCTACCTGGGCCGCGACGCGTTCTTCAACCTGAAGTAAAAAAGCATTGTGCAGGGCTCCCCATCCGCAGCGCGGATGGGGAGCCCTTTATTTTTTTGCTTTGCATCGGGACAGGCAACAAAACAGGCGTTTGGGAAGTGCGGCGCGAGGAGGTTTGGAATGGGTACACAGGAAAAATCAGAGGAGCAGAAGATTAGGCAGGAGCTGGTGGCCTATCTGCGCAAGCTGGCAAAGTGGAAGAACAACGATGTGGTGAAGCTGGCCTTTTTGGAGCCGGAAAATGTGGATCGGGTGGATAAGCTGGATCTCACCGGGGTAGTGGAGCTGAAGCGAAACGCCAATGGCACCTTCGAGGCCAAATTTGTGGACAAGGTGCGGGTGCTGGCCATGCTGCGGGAGCTGATGGAGGAGCGCCGGGACGGGAAGCTGGAGGACTTTTTGGATGGATTGTCCGGGCCGGGGGACGGCGATGAGGCGTGAAGCGGTTTCAGTTCTCGCCCAAACAGAAAAAAGTGCTGGAGTGGTGGCGGGACGGAACATTTGACGCTGTCATCTGCGATGGGGCGGTAAGATCGGGCAAGACCTTCGCCCTGAGCGTCTCCTTCTTCTTGTGGGCCATGTGCCGGTTTCAGCGGCAGCGGTTCGGGCTGTGCGCTACCTCCATCAACGGGGTGCGGCGGAATCTGCTCGCCCAGGCCAGGCCTGTGCTGGAGGGGCTGGGGTTTCGATGGGAAGAGAAGGTCAGCCGGAACGAGGTCACCCTCCGGGGTGGAGGGCGGGAAAATGTGTTCTACCTCTACGG
>JAIEFH010000212.1 GCA_029067025.1 Oscillospiraceae bacterium
ATCCGATATTCCGGAACAGCAGGCCGAAGGCCCAGCACAGCACCGCCGGGAGGACAAAAGAAATCAAGATCAGCCCAATCCACTCAAACGCGCCCGGCGTGATGGCCACAGCGCCGTTGGCAATGGCCTTCTCGCTGGGGGACAGCCAGCCCGTCCACACGCCGATCTGCCCCACCAGCCCGCAGGTGCCCATACCGGCGGACACCGGGGAGCCGTTCATCTCCAGCCGGAACACGCAGGTAGCGATGGGCCCCGTGACGGCGGAGGTGAGAATGGCGGGCAGCCAGATCCGGGGATTCTTCACGATATTGCCCATTTGCAGCATGGAGGTGCCGATCCCCTGGCTCACCAGGCCGCCCCAGCGGTTTTCCTTAAACGACAGCACCGCGAAGCCCACCATGTTGGCGCAGCAGCCCGCCACCGCCGCGCCACCCGCCAGCCCTGTCAGGCCAAAGGCAGCGCAGATGGCGGCGGAAGAGATGGGCAGGGTCAGCGCCATGCCGATGACTACGCTGACGATGATGCCCATAAAGAAGGGCTGCAAATCGGTGGCCCACATAATGATGTTGCCGATGGCGGTGGCGGCGGTTCCGATAGCGGGGGCAATCAGGGCGGACAGACCCACGCCGATTAGGATCGTCACCAGCGGGGTGACCAGGATGTCGATTTTCGTCTCCTTAGACACGGCCTTGCCGAACTCGGCGGCGATGATGGCGATGAACAGCACCGCCAGCGGCCCGCCGGAGCCGGTCCAGCCCTCAACCAAGCTGGTGCTGCCCAGGGCGTTGGCGGCGTAGCCCACCGTGGCCAGGGAGAACAGCACCAGCGGAGGGGCCTTCAGCGCCCAACCGATGGCGATGGCCATGGCGGCGCCGCTCATGGCGGAGGCGTAGCTGCCCACATCCACTAGAAATTGCAATCCTGTCTGCTCGCCCAGCGTCTTAACGATGGTGCCGATGAGCAGGGAGCAGAACAGGCCCTGGGCCATGGCCCCCAGGGCATCGATGCCGTAGCGTTTGCCGGAGATGATGATGTCTTTTCGCTTCAGAAATGCTTTGAGCTTTTCCATTTTTCACACCTTCAAACTCAAAAAATAGTCCGCACAGGTGTCTTGACACCTGTGCGGACTATTATACAGACTGGAACGGAAATGTCAATAGCCTATCTCACCAAAAACCCTTCCCGCTCCAATGCGGCCACAGTTCGGTCAAGGGTTTCCCGGTCGGAACAGCGCAGCGTGTGCAGGTGGATGCCGTCCGTCAGCGCCGACAGGGGCCGGGCGGCGTTTTCTTCAACTTTTCGTATAAATTCCATAATATCATACCGGGAGGAGAGCTCCAGCGGCCCGGTGAGCTGGCCGTACACCGGGTGCTCCACGATGACGTTCTCCACTGTGCATCCCTGATCCACCATGAGCGTCAGCTCCCGCTCCATGTCCTCGCCACGGTGCAGGCAGGCCACAGTGCCCACCACGCCCGTCCGGGGGCGCTCCAGCACATAGCCCCGGGGGGTGGCGGTGATCCCCTCCCCCGCCGCCCGGAGCAAGGCAACGTCCCCCACAATGATTTGGCGGCTCACCGCCAGCTTTTGGGCCAGGGCAGTGGCCGAAAGTGGCCGGTCAGCCCCTTTCAGGTATTCCAAAATACGCTGGCGGCGTTCTGAGGTGTTCATGGGACAGGCTCCTTTCGGCGGTGTTGGCTGGTATTTTGACAAGTATACCATACGCCAACCGCCTTGACAAGCCGGGCCTTTGGCGGTATACTGATTTTGGACTGGGGGCGGCACCCATCACAAAAAACGGCGTCCAAAACACCTGCGAAAATTCAGACAGGGGGATGACACCCATCGGAAAAAACATTCGCGTCGTTGATGAGCAGGGCAATGAATACGAAGCGACCTGGCCCAGGCGGGCCAGAGGTCTAGTCAAAAACGGCAGGGCGCGCTTCATTTCAGACAATATGATATGCCTTGCGTGCCCGCCAAATACAATTTTGGAGGTCACAGAAATGAACGATAAGGTAGAACTGAGCTGGCTGCTCCAGCAGATCGCAGCCCTCCAGAGCGATACGGAATATCTGAAGGGGGCCTTTGCCCACCTGGCCCAGATGAGTGTAGGCGGCAAGACTGCGCCCTATGAGCCGGAGGACGTTGCGGGCAAGGCCAAGGCGGAAGCCCTTGGGGACATTGTCCGCTGCCGGGAGACCACCAATCAGCAGCTTCTGCGGCTGTATGAGAAGATGTACGATGACTGCGTTCAAGGTTCCCGCCGCCAGGTGGATGCTGAATTCATCACTGGGCTGAGGAACAAAATGCCCGCTTTGGAGGAGACAGAAACTACCGAGAACTGATTCACAAAAGTCCGGCCCCGCATATGCGGGGCCGGTTTTTCTATACGCCGTCGGGCCCGAAAATTTCCTCCAGGTAGGGTTCGATCTCCGGCCCTGGCAGCAGGGCGGCCGCGATTCCCAACCGCTTTGCCGTGCCCAGCTTCTCCCGGATGGAGCGGGGGGTATCGAACAGCACAAAATGGGCCTGGGGGCCCTTCATATAGGTGAAATAGTGGGCGCACAGGCCTTTATCAAAGAACACTGCCGGCTCCAGGCGGCGATGCATCTCCTCCAACCTTTCCCGGGGAATGGGCTCCCCCCTGCCCCGGGCTGGGAGCAGAAAATCCTCCCGCACCCACTCCACCGCCAGGGCGGTCCGTTCGGCGCCGTACTGTCCCACTGCCTCCCGCAGGCGGCGCTCCAGCGTGCCGTGGGTCAGAGCGGAGGGGATCAGCACCCGGGCC
>JAIEFH010000213.1:0-1451 GCA_029067025.1 Oscillospiraceae bacterium
GTCGTCCTGGTCGATCCACTCGCTCTGCACGTCCACCACCCGGTACTCCTCGGGGGTGTCCCGGATGACCACCTTGGCAATGCCCGCGTTGATGATGAGCCTCCGGCACATGGAGCAGGAGGTGGAGCCGGGGATCAGCTCCCCCGTGTCCGGGTGCCTGCACACCATGTACAGCGTGGCCCCCAGCACCTCCCGCCGGGAGGCGGAGATGATGGCGTTGGCCTCGGCGTGGACGGAGCGGCACAGCTCATAGCGCTGTCCGGAGGGGATGTTCATGGCCTCCCGGGCACAGTAGCCCAGGTCGCCGCAGTTTTTCCGGCCCCTCGGCGCGCCGTTGTAGCCGGAGGACACGATCTCGTCGTTCTGCACGATGATGGCCCCGTAGTGGCGACGCTGGCAGGTGGAGCGCTCCAGCACGGTGCCTGCGATGTCCAGATAATAGTTTTTCTTGTCGATGCGGGCCATGGGGTCACCTTCCCTCGCTAATTTTTCTCGTCTGCCAGGTTTTTCCCGCAGTTTGGGCAGAATTTCGCTCCCGGTTGCAGCTGCTGGCCACAATTGGGGCAGAGGTTTGGCGTCGCCGCGGGTTTTTCCACCGTGGCCGTGGGCGCTTCGGGGGCTGGGGCCGAGGTAGGAACCGCTGGGGCCGGGGCCGCTGCCACAGCGGCGGGCGCGGCCGCCTGCGCTTTCTTTTTCTTGAGCACCAGCACCGCCGCCACGGCCACAACGGCAATCGCCGCAACAACGCCCACCACGGTCATGATCGTGCGCTGGGTCTGCCGCTGCTGGAGCCAGGGCGTATTCGTAAACGCGTTCTCGTTGATCTTGACACCTTTGGGGATGGTCACATCGGTCAGGCTGGTGCAGTTGGCGAATGCGCCGGCGCCCATGGAGGCCACGCCCGAGCCGAGGGTCACATGGGTCAGGTTGACGCAGTTGGAAAACGCGCCGCTGTCGATAACCGTTACGCTGTCCGGGATGACCACGCTGGTCAATTTATAGTAGTTGGAAAATGCGTTGCTGCCGATTGTAATGACACCGTCGGGGATGGTTAGATCACTATCGTCTCCGCGGTATTCAAGCAGCGCGCCGTTTGCGATGGTGAAAAGGGGCACAAATGGGAAGCCTTCTCCGTTAGCGTAGCGTTCGGCAATGCTGCCGCTATAGCCGTAGATCGTCAGGTTGGGGCAGGCATTAAACGCGCTGTTGTCAATTTCCATCACGCTGCTGGGGATGGTCACACTGGACAGTGCGGTGCAGCCCCGGAATGCTTCCACCCCAATTGCCGTCACGCCGTCCAGGATAGTCACGCTGGTCAGGCCGGTGCACTTAATGAACGCCGCCTCTCCTATTTCCGTCACGCTGTCGGGGATGGTGACGCTGGTCAGGCCGGTGCAGCCATAGAACGCGTCAGGTCCAATTTAGGTCACGCTGTTGTGAATATTGATCGT
>JAIEFH010000213.1:1461-6347 GCA_029067025.1 Oscillospiraceae bacterium
TCCCGAGCCGGCCGGCGCCCCCGCCTTTTTTATGATAGATGTCGGGGATGGTGACTCTGGACAGGCCGGTGCAGTGCCCGAACGCTTCAATTCCAATTTCTGTCACGCTGTTGGGCATAGTCATGCTGGTCAGGCCGGTGCAGCCATAGAACGCACTCTGTCCAATTACCGTCACGCTGTTGGGTATGTCGAGGCTGGTCAGGCTGGCGCAGCCATTGAACGCGTACGCTCCAATTTCCGTCGCGCTGTTGGGTATGTCGAGACTGGTCAGGCCGGTGCAGTGAGAGAACGCGCCCAGTCCAATTTCCGTGACACCATCCGGGATGATCACATTACCGCCGCTCCCGTTGTATTTGGTCAAAACGCCATCTTTAATGGTAAACTCGCCGCTGGACGCGTAGGCCGGGACGCACAGCAGGCCCGCGCACACTGCCAGGGCCAGCAGCAGGGGGATAAACTGTTTTTTCATTTCCATTCAACCCTTTTCGTACAAATTTTGTCAAATCCTCCACCGACCAGTATAGCATGATTCCTCCCTGCCGCGCAAGGTATTATTCTCCCCGGTTTTCTCGGGCACAGCCTAAGAAATTCACATTTTGTTTACGGTTACCCCATTGACGCGGTCATATTGGAGCGCTATCATATATCATATTCCTAAAAAACCCTTTGTCCTGTTCCCGGTAGGAGGTGAGTGCCGATGATCCGCCATCACATGGCCCGCTTTATGGCGGGACGCTATGGGGGAGATCAGCTGAATGTGCTCCTGATCGCGCTGTATGTCATCCTTTACGTGGTCTTTCTGTTCACCAGAATGCTGATTTTCGAGGTACTCGCCCTGATCCTCATCATCCTGAGCCTGTACCGCTCCCTGTCCCGGAATCTGGAGCGCCGCCGGGCGGAAAACGCCCGATTCCTCCAGACCGTCCGGCCCGCCATGCGGCGCTGGGCCGTCTTTCGCTCCCGCGCCCACGACAAAGAGCACCGCTATTTTAAGTGCCCCAACTGCGGCCAGCAGATGCGGGTGCCCCGGGGCAAGGGGCGCATCACCGTCCACTGCCGCTCCTGCGGCGCTGTGTTTGAGGAAAAAAGTTAAAGCAAGCGCTCCCCGCCTGGGCGGGGAGCGCTTTTTACTCTTCGGCGGGGCGGTTCACCACCACGTTGTCCCGGGTCATTTTCCGGCGCAGCAGCGCAAAGTTGGGCATACCGCCCGCGGCGCACACCTGCTTGACCAGCATCTCCCCATAAGGGAACAGCTGCTGGTAGCACATCACATGAAAGTCCCGCTTGTCCTCGTCGGTGATGGGGCCGGCGACCTCAAAGAAGCCCACTATTTCCACGGAGACAAAAAAGCGGTGGTCGGGGCCGTCGGTTTTGTCCTTCACGCACTGGTACAGCTTGGCCATGCAGCGGGTGTTGTCCTGGTTGTAGTTCACGGAAAAGGAGAAGTTATTCTCCAGCTGCACCTGTCCGGCGGCGTCCAGCTTGTTGAAGAATTGCAGATCCTGGAGCTTGTAGGACAGCATATTGAGTTCCGCCATGGGAATCCCTCCAAATTGTGGTTTTGGATAGTATATCACAAACCGGGCCAAAGGCGCAACCATCCGTTGAAATCAAGAGGGCGCTGTGCTAAGATAGTTCCAATTACTTTTGAGGTGAACCGCCATGAATGATACCATTGCCGCCATCGCCACCCCCCTGACCCCCTCCGCCATCGGTATCCTCCGCCTGTCCGGGCCGGGGGCCGTAGGAGCCGTGGACACGGTGTTCACCCCCTTCCATGGTGGGCCGGTGGGCACACGCCCCGACCGGGCGCTGGTGTACGGCGCGCTGAGGGACAAAGACGGCGCGGTCATCGACCACTGCCTCTGCACCGTCTCCCGCGCCCCCCACAGCTACACCGGAGAGGACACCGCCGAGCTGCAATGCCATGGCTCCCCCGCCGCGCTGACGCTGGGGCTGGAGGCGCTGTTCGCCGCCGGGGCCCGGCAGGCAATGCCGGGGGAATTCACCCGGCGGGCGTTTTTGAACGGCAAGCTGGACCTGACCCGCACCGAGGCGGTGGCCGACCTGATCCATGCCGAGACCCCGGCCGCCGTGCATCAGGCGGCGGGACAGCTGGGTGGGGCGCTGGCCCACGTGGTGGACGGCATTTACGACGATTTGACCAATCTGTGCGCCCACTTCCACGCGGTGCTGGACTACCCCGACGAGGACATTGAGCCGTTTGAAGCGGAGGAACTGTCTGCGGCGCTGACGGTTGCGGCAGAGGAGTTGGACAAGCTGGCCGCCACCTACCGGCGGGGACGGCTGCTGAACGAGGGGGTACCCTGCGCCATTGTGGGGCGGCCCAACGCGGGGAAATCCACCCTCTTTAACGCCCTGCTGGGGTACGAGCGGGCCATCGTCACCGACATCCCCGGCACCACAAGAGACACGGTGGAGGAGCGGGTGAATTTCGGCGGGGTACCCCTACGGCTCATCGACACGGCGGGGCTGCGGGAAGCGGACGACCAGGTGGAGCGGATGGGGGTGGAGCGCTCCCGGGCGGCAATTGAACGGGCGGAGCTGGTTTTGGCCGTGACGGACGGGGCCGAAGCACCTACGGACGAGGCCGGGGCGGAAACGTCGGAGCTGTTGGAGCTTGTAATCGGAACAGGCAAACCGTGGATCTGGGTGCAGTCCAAGCGGGACTTGTCCGGGGCCATTGGCTTTGCGGGAAGCTATGGGGATGCCCAGCCCGCCGCAAGCGTGTCCCTGTCCGCCAAAACAGGGGAGGGGCTGGACGAGCTGGAGCGGGCGGTGGCGGCGCTGTTCCCGGAGGATGCGGGCACCCAAACCGGGGCCATGCTCACCAACGCCCGCCAGGCGGAGGCGGCGGGCCGCGCCCGGGCCGCGCTGGAGCGGGGCGCCAGGGCGCTGGAGGCGGGGCTGTCCCCCGACGCGGTGGTGGCCGACGTGGAGGAGGCCATGTCCGCCCTGGGCGAGCTGACGGGCCGCACCGTCAGCGAGGACGTGACCGCCCGGATCTTCGAGCGGTTCTGTGTGGGGAAATAACCCGTGACAGGGGGCCCGTGCGGGTGTATAATGGAAAAACAGACGATAAGGAGGACTGCGTATGCGGGCGGTCGTAACGCGGGTGAAAAACGCCCGGGTAGAGATAGACGGAAAAATCAACGGGGCCATCGACCGGGGCTTTCTGGTGCTATTGGGGGTTGGCCCGGAGGACACTGAGGCCATTGCCGACAAAATGGCGGACAAGATCTGCGGCCTGCGGATCTTCGAGGACGAGAACGAAAAGATGAACCTGAACCTGGCCGCCGTGGGGGGCGCGCTGCTGGTGGTGAGCCAGTTCACCCTGTACGCCGACACCTCCTCCCGCCGCCCGGGGTTCTCCCACGCCGCCAAGCCGGAGCTGGCCGTCCCCCTGTACGAGCGGTTTATGGCCCAGTGCCGGGAGCGGGGCTTCCGGGTGGAGCACGGCGAGTTCGGCGCGGATATGCAGGTGTTCTCCCAGAACGACGGCCCGGTGACTATATTACTCGAGGTATAAATCATGCCAGTGATTAAACAACTAGACCCCCATGTGGCGGATTTGATCGCCGCCGGCGAGGTGGTGGAGCGCCCCGCTAGCGTGGTGAAGGAGCTGATGGAAAACGCCATCGACGCCGGGGCGGGCGCCGTCACGGTGGAGATTACCCACGGCGGGATGTCCCTGATCCGGGTGACGGACGACGGCTGCGGCATCCCCGCCGACCAGGCGGCCACCGCCTTCCTCCGCCACGCCACCTCCAAGATCGCCACCGAATACGACCTGGAGGCCATCGGCACCCTGGGCTTCCGGGGCGAGGCCCTGGCCGCCATCTCCGCCGTGTCGAGGGTAGAACTGCTCACCCGCACCGATGACGCCGACCTGGGCGCGTCCCTCACCGTGGAGGCGGGGGTGGTTGTCAGCCAGGAAGAGGCGGGCTGTCCCAGGGGGACAACCCTGGCGGTGCGCGACCTGTTTTTCAACACCCCCGCCCGGCTGAAGTTCATGAAAAAGGACGCCGCCGAGGGGGCGGCGGTATTTGCCGTGGTTCAGCGGGTGGCGCTGTCCCACCCGGAGCTCAGCGTGAAATTCATCCGGGACGGCAAGCAGGAGTTGCTCACCCCTGGGGATGGCCAGCTCAAGAGCGCCGTTTACGCCGTCATGGGCCGGGACATCGCCCTGGGCTTCCTGCCCATCAAGGGTTCCGGCGAGGGGATGAGCGCGGAGGGTTTCGCCTCCCTGCCCACCTGCTGCCGGGGGAGTCGGAGCTATCAGCACTTTTTCGTCAACGGGCGGTATGTCAAAAGCCGCATTATGATGGTGGCGGTGGAGGAGGCCTACAAAAACCAGAAGATGGTGGGGAAATTCCCCGGCTGCGTCGTCCATCTGACGGTGCGTCCCGGCGAGGTGGACGTGAACGTCCACCCCACCAAAACCGAGGTGAAGTTCCAGCGGGAGCAGCAGGTGTTTTCCACCGTGTATTACGCGGTGCTGTCCGCCCTGGACAGGGATCACACCCGGCCTCAGGCGGTGATGCCCGGAGTGAAGCCCCAGGACACGGTGACCCCCAACCAGGCCAGCCTGCCGTTGAACGACGGGGCGAAGGGGCTGGTTGGGACGCAGTTCATGCCCGCGTCCCGGTTCAAGCCTGTCCCCGGCTTTGGGCCAAGCGCCAAACCCGCGCAGAGCATTTCGCCCGCACCCAAGGCGGCGGAGCAAAAGCCCGCCCCATCCTCCGCGCCTGAGCGCAAAAAGTCCCCCTTCCAGTGGGTGGAGCCCCTGCCGGACACGGCACAGCCCACGCGGGAGCCGCCCGTCCCAAAGCAAAACCCGGAGCCAGTACATACTGGGCTGGAGC
>JAIEFH010000214.1 GCA_029067025.1 Oscillospiraceae bacterium
TACAAGGACTGGTTCCATATCAATTTTGACGGCAATTCCAACTATAACGACGGCTTTTGGTACGAGGGCTGGGAGGGCCACTATGAGCTGGTGAAGCTCAACCTACGCAACCCGGCGGTGGCGGACTATCTGCTGGACTGCGTGCGCTTCTGGGTGGAGCAGTTTGACATCGACGGCCTGCGGCTGGATGTGGCCTACTGTCTGGACAAGGATTTTCTCCGCCGCCTGCGCTGGTTCTGCGACGGGCTGAAGCCCGACTTCTTCCTGGTGGGCGAAACCCTCCACGGCGACTACAACCAGTGGGTGGGAGACGGCCTGCTCCACTCCTGCACCAACTACGAGTGCTATAAGGGACTGTACTCCAGCTTCAACTCCATGAACCTGTTCGAGATCGTCCACAGCCTGAAGCGGCAGTTCGGCCCGGAGCAGTGGACGCTGTACAAGGGCAAGCACCTTTTGTCCTTTGTGGACAACCACGATGTCACCCGGGCGGCCACCATTTTGCAGAACCCGGCCCACCTGCCCCTGCTGTACGGCGTGATGTTCGGAATGCCCGGTATCCCCTGCCTGTACTACGGCAGCGAGTGGGGCGCGCAGGGGGACAAATCCCATGGGGATGACGCTTTGCGGCCCAGCTTTGACCACCCGGAGTGGAACGAGCTCACCGACCGGATCGCCGCCATGGCCCGCGCCCACAGGGAGAGCGAGGCACTGTGCTGGGGCGACTTCAAGGACGTGGTGCTGACCAACAAGCAGGCCATCTTCCAGCGCCGGAGCGAGCATGAGCGGGTGCTGGTGGCGGTCAACGCCGACAGCCAGCCCTATTGGGCCCACTTCAACGCCGAGTGCGGCCGGGCGGTGGATCTGCTCACCGGCCAGCCCCACGACTTCGGCGGCGGCAGTGAGCTGCCCCCCTACAGCGTGTTCTTCTGGAAATGCGAAGCGTGAACGTGACAATGCTGATGCAAAAAGGCCCGGGGGCGATGCTCCCGGGCCTTTTCTTATTCGTTCGGATGGCAGATCCCTTTGGAGGGGCAATCGGAACAGCCGCATCCGCAGCCCTTGCCCGCCTTTTTCCTGCGGTACATATTC
>JAIEFH010000215.1 GCA_029067025.1 Oscillospiraceae bacterium
GATCTACACCCATGTGGACAGCGACGCGCTGCGGGACGCGGCCCAGTCAAACCCGTTAGGCGGTCTCAAGGCAAAACCCCGCCGCGGGCGGCCCAAAAAGCAAACGGAGGAATCATCATGAGCAATATCCTGCGAATTCCCTGTGGAAATGGAAACTGCTATTTGATTTGCAATGGGACAGATGCCATTCTGGTAGATACCTGTCGGGAAAAATACCGTCAAAAGATATTGGATGTCTGCCAGGGGTATCACGTGCGGCTGCTGGTGCTGACGCACGGTCATCTCGATCATATGGAGAACGCCGCCTTTTTATCGCAGGCTCTGCATATTCCCATTGCCATGCACCGGGCCGATTTGGAGCTGTTGGAGGACAATTTGAAACAATCCTTGTCTGCGCGCAGTATTTTGGGGAAAATTGTATTAGCCGCGTCCATCAAGACCTTCCAGATAGTGGAACATATCCCGGAGCTTGTACCGGACGTATTTCTAAAAGATGGTGATTCTCTGGATTCCTATGGTGTGCCGGATGTCAAAGTAGTGGGCCTGCCAGGGCATACGGACGGCTCCATCGGCCTGGATGTGAATGGTCGGGATCTGATCGTCGGCGACGCATTGATGAATATGTTCTACCCCACCGTATCCATGCTGTACCATGACCGGGAGGCCATGCTGCAAAGTGTGGAAAAAATCGAAAAAATCGGCCCCAGAACCATTTATTTCGGGCACGGGAAGCCGGTGGAAAATCGAAAGTGGCACAAATAAAAGCTGCGCAAAGCGCGGAGGATCACTCCTCCGCGCTTTACAGTCTGCTTGTATTGGATATCGGACCGTCGTCTATCACCTTGATTGCCCCCACAATATGGAGGAATCGCCACTCCACCACGTTCTCGTAGCTGTCCAGGGGCCGGTAGTCGGCGTCGTTGGAGTGGGCCGCGACGAGGATGTTGTCCGGTCTGGGCGTAGCTCCCACTGAAACAATCACTGGCGTGTGGGCGAACACTTCCCCGCTGGTCTCAAAGCGGAGCTGGACAAAGTCGCCGGGACGCAAAAAGTCCATGTGTACCTGGATGCCCACCGGGCCGTCGGTGGGCTGTGGACGGGTCATAAATTCCCAAAAAAACGGCACCCCCGTCCAGGCGGGCGCCCGATCGGTGGCGTCGATGTAGTACCAGCCAAAATCCGGCGTGAAATTCATGATGCCGGTACCGGCGTACAGGCATTGGGACGCGAAATTGGTGCAGTCGCCGCCAATCTCGCTGAAGTCATAGAAGGCCGGATTGCGGCTGTAGGCCCATTTATGGGCATAGGCCACCGCCGCCCGGCGGTCGTATGGGAGCAGCTGAATCATGCCGCCTCTCCCCCTTTCCCGCTATCCTATGCCCGCCGTCATTTTGTTGATACTGTTTGGCAAAAGAATTTTCTGATTTGTAGTTTTTGTCCAGAAAAAGCTGGAGCTTTTGCTTGCATTTTTCTGCCTCAAATGTTAAAATCATAACGTATACCCCAGCAAATCAATATTATTTTAAGGAGTTGGTCAACTATGCCACTGGTTACCTCTACCGAAATGTTCAAGAAAGCCTACAATGGCGGTTACGCCGTCGGCGCTTTCAACGTCAACAACATGGAGATCGTCCAGGGTATCACCGAGGCCTGTAAGGAAGAAAAGGCCCCCGTCATCCTCCAGGTCTCCAAGGGTGCCCGCGCTTACGCCAACCACACCTATC
>JAIEFH010000216.1 GCA_029067025.1 Oscillospiraceae bacterium
AGCAGCGCATAGGGAACGCCCACCCAGATGTTGATGAGGACCACCGAGCACCGGGCCCATGTGGTATCCGTAAAGAAGGGCAGCGGCGAGTTAATCAGCCCCATGTTTTGCAGCAGCACATTGACCGCGCCGGTGGGCTGGAGCATTTGACGAATGATCAGCAGAGTTACGAAATGGGGCACAGCCACGGTCAGCACGAAGCAGAAACGCCAGAACTTCTTGCCCCGGATTTCCTTCCAGTTGATGAACAGCGTCAGAATAAGGCCCGCGAAGTAGTTGGTGAAGGTGGCGATGACGGCCCAGCAGAAGGTCCAGCCCAGTACTGGCCAGAAGGTCCGGCCCAGGTCGCCGCCCATGTTCAGCATCCGCTTGAAGTTGTTGATGCCGACCCAGTCAAAGAGCACCAGTTTGTCATTGAGCACACTATAGTTGGTGAAGGCCATGCTGGTCATGAACAGCAGCGGCAAGATGGTGAACATCAGGATACCCGCAATGGGCAGCAACAGCAGGGTTTTGTGTAGATTGCCGTCCAGCAGACCCTCGGCCTCCTCGAGGAAGGAGATGGCGCGGCCCTTTTGGCGGAACTCCAGCTCCGCCGCATAGGCGCTTCGCAGGGAGATGCGGACCATCAGCACAGCGCACAGGACGATCGCCAGGGTAATGATGCCGTACAGCAGGATCACCAGGGAACGGTCGCCATCCACGTACTCAAAGAGGTTTTTGGCCTCGTTCCAAATCTTCTGCTGCTCCACGTCGCCCAGGGTAATCAGCTTGCCCAAGTTGTAAAAGCCGGACTCAATCATGAAAAGTATAGTTGCGGCCTCAATAGCAAGGTACATCAAACCCTTGACGATCTGCTTTTTTGTCAGGCAACCAAGACCCCAGATGACTGCGGACAGCTTGACCACAACGGAACCATCCTTCAGGGCGCTCTTCACGGTAACTTCCCTCTCAGGGCATCCCCGTTCCGCCATAAGCTCTTCCCTCCTATGTCAATTTTTGTATGTCAGCGCGCCCAATTAACCGACGCCGGAGGTGTTGGCAGCCGCATTAAATGCCTCGGTCTTTTCAGCAGCGTTGTCGTGGGTCACGCCGCCATCGCGGAGTTCAACGCCCATGCTCTCGGCGGGAGTCCAGTAGAAGGACATCTCCGTAAAGGAGCCGCGGGCCACGGCGATGCCGCTGACGGTTTCAGAGTCCGCGCGGCAGGTGGGATCGTCCTTGACCTCGGTCACCAGCTGATTCTCGCAGGGCACATAGCCGCGCAGCTCGTAGTGCAGCTTCTGGCCCTCATAACCGGCCAGGTACATAGCCAGATTCAGGGAGACCTCGGGATACTTGGTGGTGGACTTCACGCCCACGGCTTTCGCGGAGGTGAAGGGACGGATCTGGGAATTCACACCATCGATCATAACGGAGGGAAGCGGAGCCACGCCGTAGTTCTCGCCCAGGACTTCCTGAGTCTGGGTGGCCTGCCAGGTGCCGCAGACATAGGCGTCACAGTTGCCCTCACGCATCATGCCGATGGCGTCAGAAGGCTCGGCCACGATAAAGTTGGGGTTGGCCACCAGATCCACCAGCAGATTGGTGACAGCCACGGCCTTGTCGCCGCCGAGATCAATGCCAGCCGCGCGGTCCTGCCCGTTGGGGCCGAAGAAGGTGCAGCCGTTGGCCAGATAGAAGGCCGCCAGATAGTACCCATTGGCCAAGGGGAAGGCCACCTTACCCTTCTCCAGCATGGTATCCAGGCTCTTGGCATCGTCCTCGGAGAAAACGCTCTTGTCGTAGTACATGAAGTATGTATCGGTGGTGATGGGTACACCGTACAGGCCGCCGTCAAAGTTCAGGGTATCTACCAGGGATTCGGGGTAGTTGTCCTCCACGAACTGCTTGTAGGTTCCGCCCCACTCGGTCAGGGCGTTGGCCTGGCACAGGGTCTCCAGACCGGTGGAGCCAAACAGGAACACGTCGGCGGCTTTGTCCACGTCCTGGGTGACCAGCTTCTTGGCATCGGACTCGCTGCAGACGCCGTAATCAAAGGTGATGTCCCACTCGGGGTGCTCCTCGTTGAACTTGTCGCACATGGTGACCACCCAGGCGCCCAGATCGGGGTTCTGGTCCTCGGAGGGAGTCCAGACGGTCAGGTTGACCTTCTCCGGCTCGGCATTGGGATCAGAGGCGGGGGTTTGGTCGCCGCTGCTGGAGGGGGAGGAAGGCTGGTCGCCGCTAGGCTTGTTGTCTTTGCTGCCGCAGGCGGACAGCAGGCCAATGACCATGCAGCAGGCCAGGAGCAGTGCTAAGATCTTCTTTTTCATGTCGTCTTCTCCTTATTTCAATTTTGCACAACGAAACACTTCAAATCATTGTTTCGTTTATACGGAAGTAAGTATAGCACTACTTGTTTCCCGTGTCAATCAGAATTTTTGTGAATTATCAACAATTTATCTGTCTTTTTCATTGACACCTGCGCAGTCTGCGGGTATAATAGCGGTTACTGACAGTTTGTTTCTCAACCGTTTCGTTGCAAGTTTCTTTGTGTTTCGTAATTTTCGAGCGCCGGCGCCCCCGGCGGAGAGGAGAAAAGCGTATGAAAGCGAATTACCACACGCACACCGAGCGCTGCCGCCACGCTCAAGGCACAGAGCGCGATTACGTGCAGGAGGCGCTGACGGCGGGCGTCTCCATCCTGGGATTTTCCGACCACGCCCCCTTCCCTGACCATGATTTCGGCCTGCGGATGCTCTATGAGGAACTGCCTGCCTACATCGCCGCCGTTGACCAGTTGACCCAGGAATATATTTCTGATATAATCCTTTATAAAGGACTGGAGATTGAGTATCTTCCCCAATATCTGTCCTATTACGAGGAGCTTCTGACCAAGGAAAAGCTGGATTATTTGATCCTGGGTGAACACTTCTATCTGGACGCCCACAAAGAGATGCACAACATCTATTTCGCTCAGAGTACCGAGGACTACCTGGATTATGCCCGGGCGATCGAGGCGGCGCTGAAGACCGGCTACTTCCGCATGGTGGCGCACCCGGACCTCTTCACCCTGACGAGATTTGCCTGGGACCGGAATTGCGACGAGGCCGCAGAGCGGATCATCGAGGCCGCGGACCGCAGCGGCGTGATTCTGGAGTACAACGCCAATGGTCTGCGCCGGGGTGTCCACGACTACCCGGACGGCCCCCGGCTGATGTATCCGCATCCAAAATTCTGGGAGAAGGTGGTAGGATCCGGCATACCGGTGGTCATCGGCTCCGACTGCCATGAGGCCAAGCAGGTCTGGGACGGCTGTATGCCCACCGCCCGGCGGATGCTGCTGGATCTGGGAATTACTCCTCTGGATTATGTGGAAGGATTGGGGCCGAAATTATAAACGATGGAGAGTTAAATGAATATACGGGATATTGCGCGACTGGCCAAGGTTACCCCCGGTACGGTGTCTAAGGTGCTGAACAATTACCCAGAGATCAGCGAAGCCACCCGGCAGCACGTTATGCAGATCATCGAAGCAAATCAGTACGATCCCACCGTCAATCTGCGCACCGGGAAGTCCTCTCCCGCCCATACGCGGGTGGGCATTTTTCTGGAAAGCGTATTCAACCCGCTCTATTCCTATATGGAGCACATGATCTCCCGCCATGCCTATAACGCGGGATATACTATTTTCGCTTTCCACGACAACTTCTACCAGCAGGATAAGTGGGAGAAATTCCAGGAACTAGCTGCCTACGCTGCCGCCAATAAGCTGACGGCCCTTGTTTACATCGGAGGCAACTTCGGAGCCCTGTCGGCAGAGCAGATGGATGTGCTGGGGTGTCCGGCGATCTTTATCAATACCGTTCTTCCCCTGCCTGCGGACAACGCCCGGTATTCCAGTGTCCAGGTCAACCACTACGACGCGGCCTTTGCGCAGATGAGCTATCTGATTCAGCAGGGACACAGGAAAATCTGTACAGTAATCTCTTCTCTCATTGATAACAGCGTTTACGGCGTCCGGGCCGAGGCCTACCAGTCCGCGCTGCGGCAGCATGGGCTGGAGAAAAACCTGGAAGCTTTTCTGGAGAGTCACTATGACGGAAATAGGGCTTATCTGGCAGTATCCCAATACCTGGCCACTCACCCGGATACCACTGCGGTGTGCAGCGTGACAGATTATATTGTGCCAGGTATCATCCGAGCCATCCATGATGCCGGAAAGGTCCCGGGGCGGGATGTGGCGATTATTAGCTTTGACGGTACTGGCGGGTTGGAGCACTGCATCCCGTCCGTGACTACCTTTGAGCAGCCCAGGGAGGATATGGTGGAATTTGGTTCTGATTTGCTCTTTGACCTCATCAGCGGAAAGCGAAAGCACCAGCATGTGATTTTCCAGGCAAAATTTGTTAAGGGAGAATCCTGCTAGTGGGAATGGCAGCAGTATGAACTATTCAGAATCGTATTTTTTGATCTGTACGGCATCCTGGTCACGGACGAGGACGCGGTGATTGCCAGGAATGAGGCAATCTCCCTCCTGCGGAAAAAGAAGAATACTGTCCCGTTGGAGGATTGGGACGGCTTCACGGAGTCGGTGAACGATACCGCCAACTATCAGGAGCTGGCAAACAGCTTCCAGCGCCTGCCGCAGACATATCGCGTCGTGATGGAGATGAAACTGCTGATAGGCTGCTCCGACGGCGAGATCGCCTCCAGGCTGGGCCTGAGCAAGACGGCGGTCAGTACTCGGTTCAGCTGGGGCCGCCGGCTTTTGCGGAACATTGTGGAGTGGGAAGGCTTCCTGATGTAAATGCGTAAAGTCCCCCAACAAACAGGCGGCAAAAATTTATTGCAGATTTTCTGTGTAAGATCGATTTTAGAGCAGTCGTCTATAAAAGGGCGGCTGCTCTTCTGCTCATGGGGATAGGATTTTTGATATAATAAGGGGCGGAAAAATTTTGTGGACTGCGTGGAGAAAAGAAAGCGGTTAAATGACGGATCAGGCGTTTGACAAGCTGGCCCGCCGTGTTCTCCTGGACGCGGTCCGGCAGGCCAATCATCCAGTTCGCCATCGATGCCTGTGGGCGCTGCGGATTGCCGCAGTCCTGGTTGCGCTTTTGACGCTGCTCACAGTGGCGACCGCTGCCGCAGGCTACGACATATGGAGGATACTGGCCGAATGGACCGCAGAGGCCATGACGCTTGCGCCTGGACAAATCGACTATATGAACCCGGACGACATCCATATTCCCAAAGGCCCGGAGAAGTACGCCGATCTTCAGGAGGCGCTGACAGCCTATGGTATCAACCGCCCAGTGGTTCCCAAACAGCTGCCGGAGGGGTTTGCGCTGGATGAATTAATTGTAGATCGCGGGACCTCTGACAGACAGATCGCATTTTTTGCAAGCTATCACCGGGGAGAGAACTATTTGATCATCCAGGTGAATATTTACATAGAAAATGAATATAGGCAGGCGGAGTCATTTGGGGATTTTCAAAAAGACGAAGGCGACCCGATCCCCTATGAGGCGGGGGGTGTTACCCATCTACTGGTGACCAATGCGGGACGGCCTATGGCGCTCTGGGCAAACGGTCCGGCAGAATGCTCAATCTCCGGCGACATCACCATGGAAGAACTAAAGCAACTGATTGATTCGATTTATGAAACGGATTAAGTTAAAGGAGGAATGCAAAATGAATCATTTTCGCAAGATCACTGCGCTGTGCACGCTGGCCCTGGCCCTGTGCCTGACCGTTTCCGGCTGTAATTCCGGGCCAAAACAGACAGCGGCGAAGAGCGCCGAGGAAGCAACGCTCCATTTTCTTACCGATCTGCAAAACGGCGAATTTGATATGGCAAAGACCTATCTGGCCGAAGGGAATCCCCTGCTCTATGTGTTCCCTGCCGGAGAGGGTGAGGATGCCCCGGCGCTGAGCGCGGTATACCAGCAGTTTTGTGAGAAGATGAAGGGCATCACCTTCCGCGTAGGCGATGAAGGCGCCGTTGGAAACAGCATGGTGTATATCGCCGCCAGACAGTACGATTTCCGTACCGCCATCAACGACGCAATGCTGGAGGCAATCCAGAACCAGTGTCAAAACGGCGGAGACGCCTTCTCAAACTATGCCGCCTGGATGGAACAGGGCATCGCCAACGCGGAGATGGGCGGAGAGGAAACCGTCCGCGCCATGGCAACTGAGAAAAAAGGCGCCTATGAGATCGACCACCGGGGATACACGGACCACGATTTTATGAATTTGATCACCGGCGGATTTTATGACTATGCCGACTTCCAGATGGCCGTCTGCACCGGCTCTATGGATGACGTTGGTCACACCTATTACATAGCCGCCCTGGGGGATGAAGTGATTGCCTGCATTGAAGAGGTATCCGTAGCGGGCACGGAGGGCGAACTGGATGATGAAACGATAGCGGCATTGAATACGCTTTACGCGCAGAGCGTAGAGCAGACTCCCGGCATTTATATGGGCGTCTATAAGAGCGGGGATCGGGTGGTCACTTGCGCCGGCATCGACTTCCAGACGGCGGATCAGCGTGCGCTGGTGAACAGCGGCATGGTAAGCGGCGCCTACCAGGGCAATATGGCCGACGGGCATCTCAGCCTTGCCTCGACCATTCGCAGTTTTGAGAAAAACGGCATGACCTGTGAGGTAACGCCGATCTACGGCGCCGAAAAGTAAATGGGATGGAGGAGGAGCTTCCTATTTAGCATAAAAAAACACGGAGAGGAGCTGTAGTGCAGCTCCTCTCCATCACACTTCCTGCGGCTCGATGAAGCCCATAATCAGATCCACCGCTTCCGAAATCACATCAGAAGGGGCTTTTTCCTCAAAGGCCGCACAGCGGCTGCTGAGATCCAGCATCCGGGCCTGGTCGCACATCACCACGCCCGTGGTCTTTGTGCGTCCGTCTAAGCGGACGTGGAATGGGTGCCCCCGGTCTGTGTTGGTGATTGGGCACACCGTGGTCAGACTGCTCACCCGATTGAACAAGTTGTTGCTCACCACCAGCGCAGGCCGCCTCCCCTTCTGTTCGTGTCCAGACTGGGGATCGAAGTCCAGGTAGACAATATCGCCCTGCTCAAAAACAGTCACCATGCCTCGCGGCCCTCCGCTTTGCCCCACTCCACTTCCTGGTCGCTTTCGATTCGGGTGATCTCATCAATGGGCCGTCCATAAAATGTGGTCAGTCGTTCTTCTAAGGTCTTGTGTGCGGAGACGGCTGCTTTCTTGATGGTAATTGAGTCCTTCGCTGGCACCAATTCCACGCGGTCATTCTCGCGGATGTTCAGCGCTTCCAATAGCGCCTTTGGGATGCGAATGCCTTGACTATTTCCCCACCGTTGGATGGTTGCATACATCGTGATCAACTCCTTCAGCCTTAGTATATACAAAGTATAGCCGGAAGTCAAGGGTACTGTGCGATATTCAAAATCTGCTCTGCCGCCAAGGGGCTTCTATACCCTAAATGGGGCCCCGCAAAGCCGGTCGATATTTTTTGCCCAAACCAGCACAGCATGGGCAGCACCCAGAAAGAAAGTGAGGACCAGGTTATGACCGGTAAATTCTCTCCTCCCCCGATTTCACACGTCGCCCTATGGCATATTCTTTTGGTCCTTGCGGACTTCCGCATTCCTATCAGGATTTGTAAAGCCCTGGACTGTGGCGTTGCTGATGTGATCGCGCCGGTGCCGGACAATGCCCCGTAAGAAAGGTCATTGCAATGGAATTGACCCATACAAAAGTTGGAGTTTATTACATCCCCGACCTGGCTGTTAAAAACTGGCCAAATTGGTGCAAGCATGATTGATGAGGATACGAATACTGCAAAATTGGAGCAGTTTATCAACAGCGGGTATTCTATCTGGAAAACGGAGCCTGCGGATTATGCGGTGTTTAAGTGCTTTGGCCCGGATGGCAATTGTCTTGGGGAAACGTGGAGCAAGTTTTTCAAAGAATTTGTTCCGCAGACCGGCTATAAGCAGACAGACGATACCGACTATGAAATATATTATGAAAAGGGTGAAAGCGGTCTGTTCTGCGAGCTGTGGGTTCCTGTGAAGGCAAGCGCAGCAAATATGTCTTGAGTGGCCTGCTGGTGTGTGCCGAGTGCGGCAGCTGGGTTGGGTCATCGCCGATACGCTGGAAATCACCGACAGCGCTATCGGGGACTTTAATGAGGGCATAGTGTGTCAGACCGTGGCCAGCATCACGGTGCTGGATCAGGAGCATCTGTTCGTCTGCGGTCACTGTAAGGACTTCGATCTGCTGAGCGCCAATCCTGAGCAGGAGTGTCACGGCGGCAGGAGATACGGCCTCACATCCTGCATTTCCTGCGGGAGCAGTTGTTGCTTATGATGGCGCTATTATAGCAGATAATATTTCTACTATATTATGACATTTTTCGTAAATAGGTATGGTAATTATCGTTTGTTATGATATAATGTAAATAAGCAAATGATAATATGTGATTATCTTCCCTGGTATAGCTTAGAATCTTTCAAAGGCTGGTGAGGCAGTTTGCCGGATCAAAACA
>JAIEFH010000217.1 GCA_029067025.1 Oscillospiraceae bacterium
ATCGTCAACGTGGCGGTGGGCTCCCATCCCGGCGACCCCCTGTTCACCATCGATGACTTGCTTCCCCACCTGGGGGCCAGCCAGTCCAAAAAGCCCCTGGGCGAGGCCATCCCCGCCGAGAGCCTGAATATCCTGGTGGGCAGCCGTCCCCTCAAGGACGACGACGGCAGCGACCGGGTGAAGCTGGCGGTGATGAAGCTGCTGTACGACCACTACGGCATCCGGGAGGCGGACTTCATCTCCGCCGAGATCGAGGCCGTCCCCGCCTTCAACGCGGTGGACATCGGCTTTGACCGCTCCCTCATCGGGGCCTACGGCCACGACGACCGGGTGTGCGGCTACGCCGGGCTGAAGGCCCTGCTGGATCTGGAGGGCGTCCCCTGCCGCACCGCTGTGTGCGTGCTGGCGGACAAGGAGGAGATCGGCTCCGAGGGCGTGAGCGGGATGCAGTCCGCCTTCTTCGAAACCTTTATTGGCGATCTTTGCGCCACCCAGAAGGTGCCCCTGCGGGTGTGCCTGGAGAAGTCCTTCTGCCTGTCTACCGACGTGACGGCGGCCTTCGACCCCAACTTCGCCGAGGTCTACGAGAAAAACAACTCCGCCAAGGTGAACTACGGCGTGGGCCTGTGCAAGTACACCGGCTCCCGGGGCAAGGGCGGCGCGTCTGACGCCGGGGCCGAGCTGGTAGCCTACGTCCGCCGCCTGCTGGACGACAAGGGCATCCTGTGGCAGATGGCGGAGCTGGGCAAGGTGGATCAGGGCGGCGGCGGCACCGTGGCCTGCTACATGGCCAACCGCAACATCGATACCCTGGACGCCGGCGTGCCCGTATTGAGTATGCACTCCCCCTTCGAGACTGTGTCCAAGCTGGACTGCTATATGACCTACGCCGCCTGTAAGGCCGTTTATCAAGGTTAACTTACTTTTTCTTGCGTGCAGTGCCCGCTGTGCGGGCACTTGCAGCCTAAGCCGCCGTAGGCGGCCCACGGAAAGAAAAAGTAAGCAAAAAGAACTTTAAACTCGTTACCTCCTATGTGGTTGTACCGCGTTGGCGGTCGGCCACGGGGACAAGTGCAGGCTGATTTGGTTTGGGGCTCATAAAAACCCCCTTTTGCGGACACCATAACCGCAAAAGGGGGTTTTTCCATGACTGAGGAGACCAAACCGACGGAACACAACGACAGCGAGGAGCAAAACGACCTTCAGCAGCAGATCGTGGATATGGGCTCCAGCACCGTCAAAACAAAGGACGGCACCATCCACACGCTCACCATCGTGGGCACCATTGAGGGCCACCAGGAGGAGCGCTCCGGGGCCAAAACCACCAAGTACGAACACGTCCTGCCCCTGCTCACCGCCGTAGAGGAGAGCGACGAGACGGACGGCCTGCTCATCCTGCTCAACACCATGGGGGGCGACATCGAGGCGGGGCTAGCCATTGCGGAGATGATCTCCGGAATGCGCAAGCCCACCGTGTCCCTGGTGCTGGGGGGCGGGCACTCCATCGGCGTGCCCCTGGCGGTGGCGGCAAAGGAGTCTTTCATCGTCCCCAGCGGCGCCATGACCATCCATCCCGTGCGGCTCAACGGGCTGGTCATCGGCGTGAGCCAGACCTTCCACTACTTTGAGCGTATTCAGGATCGGATCTGCGACTTTGTCACCCGCAACAGCCGGATCAGCCGGGAGGATTTTGAGCACCTGATGCTCAACACCGGGGAGATGGCCGCCGACGTGGGCAGCGTCATCTATGGCAAAGAGGCGGTGGAGCTGGGACTCATCGACCATTTGGGCGGCCTGTCCGACGCGCTGGGCTGCCTGCACCAGCGAATGCAGGCAGCCAAAGGCTGCCGGGACAGTCGTTCGGAGAAGCCGAATGACGTCCCAGCCAAAGGCTGCCCCCCAACCGAATGACTGCCCAAGCGGCGTATTGAGATTGTAAATACAGGTTCTAAAGCACAGGGGAGTACGGCGGGCGCCGCACTCCCTTGCCTTTTGCGCCGCTTTCTGGTATACTGGGGAAGTCTAAATGCTCTGGAGGAGGCGCGTACATTGAAGGAATTCACCATCGGCCCCAATGACGCGGGCCAGCGGCTGGACCGCTGGCTGGCGAAAGCCGTCCCCCTCCTCCCCGCCCCGCTGGCCCAAAAATACATCCGGCTCAAGCGGGTGAAGCGCAACGGCAAGGGGGCCAAACGGGACGCGCGGCTGGAGCTGGGGGACGTACTCCAGCTCTACATCAACGACGAGTTTTTTGACGCGCCCACCCCGGAAAACGCCTTTCTCCGGGTGGACAAGCCCCGGCTGGACATTTTGTACGAGGACGATCAAATTCTCCTCCTGAACAAGCGCCCCGGCATGGTAGTCCACCCCGACGACAAGGAACAGGTGAACACCCTCATCACCCACATCCAGGCGTATTTGTACCAAAAACGGGAGTGGTCGCCCTACCGGGAGAACTCCTTCGCCCCCGCCCTGTGCAACCGCATCGACCGCAACACCGGGGGCATCGTCATCGCCGCCAAAACCGCCGAGGCCCTGCGGGTGATGAACCAGAAAATCCGGGACCGGGAGCTGCAAAAACTGTACCTGTGTGTGGTCCACGGGCCCATGAAGCCCCGGGAGGGCCAGTTGAAGGGATATA
>JAIEFH010000218.1 GCA_029067025.1 Oscillospiraceae bacterium
TTGGCGGCAAAGCCGCCAATGACGCGAGCCAGTGAATCCAGCCCACGAGACATCCGCCCCTGCAGCGGGCATCGGGTGCAAATTGATTTCCGCGGTTTGACGATTCCCATCCTTTCCTTGCTCCGCATTCTATGCTAAAATAGGGGCACAGGCTGGCAGGGAGGCGATTTCATGGCATACAGCGAGCTGATTAAGAATTTTGCCCGCATCCGCGATTATATGCGGGAGTTTTACGTGTACGGCTTCAAAAGCCGGGACGAATACGATGCCAAAAGTGCCCGCAGCTACGACAATGAGCGGCGCAGGATGGAGAGCTGGCTGGGGGATTACATGGCCTTCCGCCAGGACGCCGCCGGAAAAAACGTGTTCCTGTCCGTTGACAGCAGGCATATCCCCCACAATCCGCTGCACAAGGCGTTCAAGGCCAAAAGCTTCACAAATAAGGACATCACCCTGCATTTTTATCTCCTGGACATCCTGGCCGATGGGAGCGCGCTGGCCTGCCGGGAGATCGTGGACCGCATTAGCGACAAATACCTGTCCCGCTTCAGCGACGCCTTTCCCCTGGACGAATCCACCGTCCGCAAAAAGCTGAAGGAGTACGAGGGGCTGGGCCTTCTCCGGGCGGAAAAGATCGGCCGGGAGGTCTTGTACCGGAGGACAGACGGCGTGCCGTTCCCGCTGAACTCCTGGGCGGACGCGCTGGCCTTCTATTCCGAGGAGGACCCCATGGGCGTGGTGGGTTCCTTTTTAATGGATAAACTGGATGAGGGCTCGGACGTGTTCCGCTTCAAGCACCATTACATCCTCCACGCGCTGGACAGCGACATCCTCTGCCAGCTCCTCCAGGCAATTGACGGGCGGCGGAGCGTGGAGCTGACCGCCCAGAACCTGCGCAATGGCTATGAATATCGGCGGATCGTCTGCCCCTTGAAGATCTATGTCAGCACCCAGTCCGGCCGCCAGTACCTACTGGGCTACGACGGCCGCGGCAGGCGGATGGTCTTTTTCCGCCTGGACGCCGTCAAAAAGGTGGCAATCGGCGGCGAAGAAAAACAATATGACGCCTATCTGAAACGCCAGGCCGAGTTTGACCGGCACCTCTGGGGGGTATCCACCGGCGCTGGCCATGGCCTGGAGCATATCGAGATGACAGTCCGCTTTGGCCCCAGCGAGGACTTCATCGTCCAGCGACTGGAGCGGGAGAAGCGGCATGGGACTGTGGAAGTTCTGGACGGCCGCACCTGCCGGTTTACCGCCGATGTTTACGACGCGTCTGAACTGCTGCCCTGGCTGCGCACCTTCATCGGGCGGATCGTGGAGCTGAAGTGCAGCAATCAGCTGGTGACGGATACCTTTTACGAGGATTTACAGCGTATGGGCGCTCTGTATGGGGGTGGCGGCGATGCTGTTCAGTGAAATTTACGGGAGCTATTTCAACGTGGTGGCCGCTGTGCTGGCGGAGGCTGCGGAGGGCTGCCTGACCGAGCGGCGGCTGACCGAGCTGGTGCAGGAAAAGGCCTTTGCCGAGAGCGTTCTTGCCATCCCGGCGGCGCTGAAAAGCGGAGACTGGCCGCTGTTGGGCAAAGATTTCGAACCTGTCGTCCGGCACAAGCCCACCATGCCGCTGACCACCTTGCAGAAGCGCTGGCTGAAGGCACTGCTTCTGGACCCCCGGATCGCGCTGTTCGCGCCGGATGCTGTCGGTCTGGAGGATGTGGAGCCGCTGTACAGGCCGGAGACTTTCGTCCGGTTCGACCAGTACGCCGACGGGGATCCCTATGGGGACGAGGGCTATATACGGTGCTTCAGAACGGTTCTACAGGCGATCTGTGAAAAAAGGCGGCTGAAAATCCGATTCCACAGCCGCATAGGCGCTCGTCACTCGATTACCTGCATCCCCTACCGATTGGAGTACTCGGCGAAGGACGACAAGTTTCGTCTCTTGGCGGCAGGCACGCGCTGGGACAACGTCATAAATCTTGCGCGGGTGGAGTTTTGCGAACTGCTGGAGGAGTACGACCCGGACAGCTTCCGCCTGCCCGAGCAGCACCTGCATGAGCTTGTGCTGCTGCTCCACGATGAGCGCAACGGGCTGGAACGGGTGCTGCTGCACTTCTCCCACTTTGAAAAAGAGACCCGGAAACTGGACGACCGGCTGTATCAGATTAAGCTGCGCTATGACCAGGAGGACGAGACGGAGCTGCTGATCCGGGTGCTGTCCTTTGGGCCGGTACTGGAGGTCAAAGCGCCCGGGTCGTTTATCGCCCTGGTCAAGGGGCGTGTAGACTGGCAACTCACTCATATTTTTGCAAACTGAAGGGAGCGTTCACCATGAGTCAAGTGCCGGAACAGATCAAAAGCAGGAGAAGTATCCGTAAATACAAGCCGGACGAAGTGCCCCAGGAGCTGCTGGATCAGATCATCGAGGCCGGACTCTACGCTGCCAGCGGCAAGGGCCAGCAGAACGCCATCATCATCCAAGTGACCAACAAAGAACTCCGCGATGAAATCTCCCGGATGAACGCCCAAATCATGGGCCAGCCGGAGGGTCACGACCCGTTCTACGGCGCGCCCGCCATGCTGATTGTACTCGGGAAGAAGGATCAGCCCAATCATGTGGCGGACGGCAGCCTGGTCATGGGCAATCTGATGCTGGCCGCCCATGAGCTGGGGCTGGGCAGCTGCTGAATCAACCGCGCGAAGGAGGAGTTCGACACCCCGTGGAAACGATCTCCCTTCTCAAAAACGAGGTGAAGGGCTGTCTGGGCTGCAACGCCTGCCGCTACGGAAAGCCTTGTGTCCAGAAGGATGCGTTCAACGACCTTGTTCCCAAAATCAAGGCGGCGGTGGACTTCCTCTCCGTCCAGGACAATGTGGATCCGAAGAAGATCGGCATCTGCGGCTGGGGCTGCATGGCGCTGAACACGGCGGCTCTGGACACCCGCGTCAAAGCCACGGTGGCCTCCACCATGTATGACATGAGCCGGGTGAACGCTCAGGGCTACACCACCTTCCAGTACAGCGAGTCGAAGCTGGGCAAGCACAGCAAGCTGGTGCAGATACGATCCGTATGGCGAAGCGAAAAGAGAAGGTCACTGCGGAGTTGCAGCTCCACAGTGACCAACGGGGAAATCCCTATCCTTTAGTACTGTTCACTAATTTTGGGGCAGTTCACCCGCGCCGATTTCCCACCCTCCAAATACTGGTGGGAGGCGCCCCCACCAGACGGAATCATCCCGAGCAGGGCGTTTTTTCCAGTTCGATTGGCTGCTACAGCGCGTCGTAGCCGTACTTGTCTATTACGGCATCCAGAGGCTGGCCCATCTTGCAGAGGGGGCACTCGTCGGGGCGGTAGCTGGCATAGCCGGGGAGATCGTCAGTATTGAACAGGGACACTACCGGCATCCCGTCTACCTCCTTTACGTGGCTATAGATAGAGGTAATCCCCGCTACGTTCCCCTTATAGTACTGAACGCAGCGCATTCCCTTACGGACTGTGCTGCCGGTGGTGACGGAGGCGAGCAGAAGCAGCACGTTTTTCCCATCCAGCATAAACCGGGCATTATCTCGAAAAATGAGTTTTCCATCGCGGCTCAGGTTCTCCCGGAGGATGTAGATCTCTTTTCCGGCGTTGATTGAGCGGTTGCCGCCTTGGGTGAGCTCCTGGGCCAGACAGGTGCCGATGACCCGGGTCCCGTCCAAACACAGGATGGTATCCACCATTGTGTTGCGGATTAAATCCCTCTGGGCCAACTGCCGAGCCACCGCCTCCGCTACTTGGAGGCAGGACCGCTGCTCGGTCACGTCGATAAAGTAGTTGGTGTGGCTGTTTCTGGTCGCGAAGTGGCCCTTAGCCACCCGCAGGGAGACGCTGCCGACGCTGACGGG
>JAIEFH010000219.1 GCA_029067025.1 Oscillospiraceae bacterium
TTGATGATGCGCTTGACCTCAAGGCCGGCAATCTTGCCCGCGGCCTTGGTGGCCTGACGCTGGGCGTCGGTGAAGTAGGCGGGGACGGTGATGACCGCCTCGCTGACGGACTGGCCCAGATAGGCCTCGGCGTCCGCCTTCAGCTTCTGGAGGATCATGGCGCTGATCTGCTGGGGGGTGTACTGCTTGCCGTCGACGTTCACCTTGTAGTCGGAGCCCATCTCACGCTTGATGGAGGCGATGGTGCGGTCGGGGTTGGTGATGGCCTGGCGCTTGGCCACCTGGCCCACCATGCGCTCGCCGTCCTTGGAAAAGGCGACAACGGACGGGGTGGTGCGGTTGCCCTCGGCGTTGGGGATAACGACGGCCTCGCCGCCCTCCATCACAGATACACAGCTGTTGGTAGTACCTAAGTCGATACCGATAATCTTGGACATGATTGATTTCCTCCTGTTATATAAAAGTGTATTTTTTACAACGTGAAATTGAGAGTGCTTAATTCGCAACCTTAACCATAGAGAACCGAATGACCTTCTCCCCGCAGATAAATCCCTGCTGGAACACCTCCACGATGGTGTTCTCCCCGGCCTCCTCGTCGTCCACGTGCATGACGGCGTTGTGGCGGTTGGGGTCGAAGGTCTCGCCCAGGGCGGGGATGACCTCCACCCCCAGTCCGGTCAGCGCGTCCTGGAGACCCTTCATGGTCATCTCCACGCCCTTCTTGTACGCCTCGTCGGTGGTCTCCTGCTTCAGCGCCCGCTCCAGATTGTCGTACACCGGAAGGAACGCCGCTACGGTCTGGGCCTTGGCCTCCGTCCAGGCGCCCTCCTTCTCCTTGGCAGTGCGCTTGCGGTAGTTGTCGTACTCCGCGGCCAGCCGCAGATACTTCTCCGCCGCCTCCGCCAGAAGCTGGCCCTGATCCTTTCTGGGCTTCTCCGCCACTTCGGGGGCTTCGGCGGGCTCAGACGCCTCTGCCGTCTCCGGCACGGCCTCCGTCTCGGGGGCTTCCTGCTCGGGAGCGGGATTTTCGTTCTTCTTTTCCTTAGCCATGGGCTATGTCTCCTCCTTTTCCGGCGTACCGGGGGGCAGTTCGGGCTGGCCGAACAGCTTGGACAGTCCGTCCGCCACATAGGACAGCTTGGCGGCCACCTTGGCGTAGTCCATCCGGGTGGGACCCACCACGCCGATGACCCCCTTCATGCCGTCCCCAATGTCGTAGCTTGCCAGCACCACGCTGGTATCCTTCAGCTCATCGGCCACGTTTTCCGGGCCGATGAGGATCTTGGTGTCGTCGCCGCTCAGGGCGGGCAGGGCCAGCGCCTGGGCCAGAGAGCGATCCTCGGACAGATAGCTCATCAGCTTCTGGGCCTTACCCAAATCCTGGTACTCGGGGTGATCCAGGATGTGGCTGGTTCCGGCGGTGTACACCGCGCTGCGCTCCAGGTCATCCAGCACCTCCATGGCGAAGGACACCACCAAAGAGATCAGCCCGTAGGAGTTTCCCGCCGCGTGTTCCGCCACCCGCATCAGCTCCGGGGTGAGCTGATCCAGCGTCTTGCCCACGAAGGCGGTGTTCAGCAGCGTGGTGAGCAGCTGGAGCTGGGGCTCGCTGAGGTCGGCGGGCAGACGAAACAGCTTATTTTTGACCACGCTGCTGTCCGTCATCACCACCGCGATGAAGGACACCGAGTCCACCAGGATCAGGTCGAACCGCCGGATGGTGAGCCGCCGCACCCCTTCCGCCATGGCGAAAGCGGGGTAGTTGGTGAGCTGGGAGACCATCCGTCCCGCCTGGTCGATGACCTTGTCCAGCTCCCGCATTTTCAGGTGGAGCGCGTCGTTAATCTGCTTTGTTTCCTCCAGGCTCAGCCGCTGCTCCTCCATCAGCTCGTTGACATACAGCCGGTAGCCCTGGGGAGACGGCACCCGTCCGGCGGAGGTGTGGGGCTGCTCCAGATAGCCCAGCTCCGTCAGTTCGGCCAGCTCGTTGCGGATGGTGGCGGAGGACACCTTCAGGCCCGCCATTGCCGCCAGCGCCTTGGAGCCCACCGGCTCCGCCGTCTGGATATAGCTTTCCACCACAGCGCGCAAAATTTTCTTCTTGCGTTCGCTCAGCTCCAAGCGGCCGCCTCCTCTCAAGGATTTAGCACTCCATATCCTCGAGTGCTAACCCTAATGTACCACCACCCCCCAAAATTGTCAATAGTTCAGTTGTAAATTAAATGTGAATGGAAACAGCCTGCCAAAAGATCGCCCGGTTTTCGCACATCGCCCCTATGACTGCCAGCACCCGTTGCCTGTTTTCGTGCGCCGGGGCGGTTCCCGCGCCCAGACCATGGAAAAAATCCCGCCCGACGGGCCGGCAGCTCTTGAAATACGCGGTCAATCGCGCTATAATGGTAATAGTAAATTTTTGTCCGTCCAAATCGGACAGGACTGCTCTTTTGAGGTGAGCGTTATGTTGAGCGCAATTTCCGGCTACAGCCCCTATTCTACATACGGCGCTTACGGCGCGTCTTACGCAAACCGCGCCGCCCAGGGCGCGGACAAGGCTCAAAACACCCAGCGTTCCCTGGTGATGACCGCCCAGAAGGTCCACCAGCCCGACACCCCCGTCCAACCCGTCACCCCGGTGCGCCCCGTCAGCTCCCAGGAAGATCCCGCTCAGTCGGGCCTGCGGCGGTTCGGCTCCGACCCGGCGGAGATGGCGGTGCGGATGCGCATCCAGACCCCCGGCGACACAGCCCAGCAGGCCGGCGCGGCCCAGGCCGCCGACGCCGAAAAGGCCCAGATGCCCAAACTGCCCGGCGCAAAGGATGACGAGGGACAGGCGGAAACCCCTGCCCTGGGCGAGTCCAAGAGCGCCCAGGAGGTCATGGAGGAGGGCGAGTGCCAGACCTGCAAGGAGCGCAAGTACCAGGACGGCTCGGACGACCCCGGCGTGTCCTTCAAGACCCCCACCCATATCGGTCCCGACCAGGCGGCCTCCGCCGTGCGCGGCCATGAGAACGAGCACGTAGTCCGGGAACAGTCGAAGGCCCAGCGGGAGGATCGCAAGGTGGTCAGCCAGTCCGTCACCTACCACACCGACATCTGCCCGGAGTGCGGCAAGGTGTATGTCTCCGGCGGCACGACCCGCACCATCACCAAGGCCAACAATGACCAGCAGGCGGATTCCCAGCAGGAACAGGAGCAGGATCCCAGCAAACCCTTCTCCGCCGTGGCGTAACCGCAAATAAAAAGAGCTTCGGGAAGATCCCGAAGCTCTTTTTTTAGGCCTTGACGGTAGATGCCATTCCCCTGGAGATGGTCTCCAGAGAGGCAACGGGGCTGCGCCGGCGCAGATAGGCGATGCAGCCCAGGCAGGCGGGGATGAGGAACAGATCGGCACAGATCCACGCCGCCGGGGAGGCGAAGCAGGCGGCGGTGTAACCCAGGCCGGGTACGAAGAAGCGCCCCACTACAGTCCGCGCAATCATCTCCAGCACACCCGCCAGGATGGCAAAGGTGCCGAAGCCCATGCCCTGGATGGAGAAGCGCAGGATGTTCACCAGGGCCAGCGGGAAGAAAAACGCGGTCAGAATGATGATATACCGGGTGGTGAGGGCCAGCAGCAGCTCAAGCTGGGGCTCGCTGGCGCTGAGGAACAGCATGGCGCACTGGGGGGCAAACAGGATCATCGCCCCAAAGGCGGCGAGGGCGTAACCCAGCCCCAGCAGAGAGCAGGAGCGCACCCCCTGGGGAAGCCGATCCAGCCGGTTGGCCCCCACGTTCTGGCCGCAGTAGGTGGCCATGGCCGCGCCCATGGCGTCGAAGGGGCAGGCCAGCAGCTGGTACAGCTTGCCGCCCGTGGCCACCGCGGACACGTAGACGCTGCCCAAAGCGTTGACAGAGGTCTGGAGCACGATGGAACCGATGGCGGTGATGGAGTATTGCAGCCCCATGGGCAGGCCCATGGCGCACAGCGCCTTGCAGGCTGCCCAGTCAGGCTGCCGCTCCTCCCGGGTCACCCGGAGTATGGGGAACTTCTTCACCATATGTCTCAGGCAGGCCGCGCCGGACACCGCCTGGGACAGCACCGTGGCGATGGCCGCCCCAGCCACTCCAGCATGGAAGATCAGAATGAAGATCAGATCCAGGACAATATTCAACACGGCGGACAGAGCCAGGAAATACACCGGCGTCCTGCTGTCCCCGAGGGAACGGATGATGCCGGCCAGCAGATTATAGAGGAACACCACGGGAATGCCCATAAAGATGATGAAGATATAGGCGCAGGCATCCTCAAAGAGGTCGGCGGGGGTGTGCATCGCGGCCAGAATATCCCGGCAGAAGATGCCGGTGGTCACCGTCAGCACCAGGGCAATGGCGGCGGACAGATAGGCGGCGTTGGCCACATACCGGCGCATCTGGGGATAGTCCTTGGCGCCCATCCGCTGGGCCACGGGAATGGCAAAGCCGCTGCACACGCCCAGGCAGAAGCCGATGATGAAGAAGTTGATGGAGCCGGTGGAGCCTACCGCGCCCAGCGCCTGAGCGCCCAGCAGCTTGCCCACGATCATGGCATCCACCATATTATAGAGCTGCTGGAACAGCAGTCCGAACAGGGTGGGCAGGGTAAAGCCCAGAATCAGCCGCATAGGGCTGCCTGTGGTGAGATCTTTGGTCATAGTAATTTCCTCCTTCCAAGGGGGGTGGGGTTGATTGGATTGCCTCCCTGGGGCACAGTGCCGCCCCAGCTTTCGCACTATTATAGCGGCTTCAGCGTGGAAAACAAGAGGAGTTTTTAACAATATTTCTTCTGCATCTCCCCTGAATACTGGGAGATTATCAGTATTAAGAATCCAAATTATACAAAAACCGCATTTTCCCCATTGTTCATTTGTGAAAAACGTCAAGCAGCCCTATCCCCCGCGCCGCGCGCGGAAGACAGGGCCGCTTTTCATTTATCTGTTCTGACCCAAAGATGGCGGAAATACTAAATACTTTTCCGCTTTCGGATCTCTTCCCGCTGGATGACGAAGATGGCCTGGAGCAGGCGATCCTGATCCCTGGCGCTCAGCGCCACGAACTGGCAGCCGTAGCGGACTACGCCCTTATTCCATGCCCCGCTTCGGCGAACCACGCAGTTGAAGCTAAAGGTGGGCGCGTCCGCCAAAAGCGGGATATCCGTGACCAGCAGGAGGTCGCCCTCGGCATAGAGTTCCTTACTGCCGAGGAGCATACCCCCGGCGCTGATGTCCAGCACCTGGCAGGGAAACAACACATTGGGCGGGCCGCCCCTGGCGAGGCGCTTGCCGCATTGGGCCATGATCTCCACGCTGATGCTCTGGCGGAAAAAGGCCCGGTGCTCATGGGTAAACGCGCTGCGCAGCCGGTCCACCTTCCACATCCGCATGGTGCTGCCGCACACTTTCCCCTGGAGTACCACGCTGCCCTGATCGGTGAAAAACCGCAGCTTGAGATCCTTATTGACCAGCACCATGGGCAGCGTATCGTCGTTGGTGTCCCGGATGCACACAGCGCCCTCCTGGATGGTTTCGATCTTGCCCACAAAGAGCAGGCGGTTTTCCGGCGTCATTACTTCCACCGCCGCACCCCGGCGTCCGCCGGAGCCAAGCACCTGCTCCAATGGAACCGTCTGGCCTGTCTGGGATGCCGCATTCATGCCGCAGCCCCCCTTTCTTGTCTTGCCTCCATGCGGAGCTTCACATTGTCAGGACAAAATGCAGAATGACCGCCGCCTCCGCCCGGGTGATGGGGGCTTTGGGATTCAGCCTGCCGTTGCTGCCCGTCACCGCGCCCATCTGCACCAGGGCGCCAACCGCGTCTCTGGCATAGCTGGACACCAACTGGTAATCGGAGAAGTGGGTCAGGCTCGCGGCGCCGCCGCTGCCCGGGTTCTTCCCCATCTTGATCAGCGTGTTGTACACCATCACCATGGCGTCCTCTCGGGTGATGGCGCTGGCCGGCAGGAAATTCCCGCCCGATCCGCGCACAATGCCCAGATATTTGGCGGAGGCCACCGCCGAGGCGTAGTAGGAGTTCATCGGCACGTCAGGGAAGCTGTAAGTTCCCGCGGAGGGGAAGCTGAAACCCCGGCTGAGCATCAGGATAAAGTCGCGCCGCAGGATATACTGGTTCGGCCCAAAGGAGTTGTTGCCTATGCCGTTCACCACGCCGTTCCGGTACAGATAGTCCACCGCGGAAGCGGCCCAGGTGTAGTTGCCCATATCCCGGAAATAGCTGGAGCCGGTGGCCGCCACAATGTTAAAGACGATCCGCCCGGTGACCTGTTCCCCGCTGGTGCTCACCGCGGTATAGCCCACCTCCACCTGGCCCGTATACCGGCCCCGGGGGACAAAGCTGAGCTGACTGATGCTGGGGCTGCTGGACACATAGTACCGGGTGCCCGTGTTGGCCGGGGTTCCGGTGCCTAGCTTGGTATACCCCACATACAGCCGTCCGGCGGAGGTGGAGGGCAGATTGTTCAGCGTGATGTAGGACAGCGGCTTGCTCATCAGCCCGCTGCACGCGCTGGACAGGTCAGAAGCGCTGACCTGCAGGGGGTTGGCGTTGGTGCCGGTGTAGGTGACGGTGTTGGGGGTGACCTGGATGACCACCTCGCCCGTAAAGGATACGCCGTTGGTATTATAGCCGGTATAGGGCAGCGTCACTGTCCCCACATAGCCGGTGTTGGCCTGGAAGTAGACGTTGCCGATCAGCACGGTCGAACTCCAGGAGTTGGGGTTGACGCGGTAGCACTGGGTGGAGGTGGACACGGTGCCATAGCTGCTGCCGGTGATATAGCGGTAGCGCAGATAGCCCTGAGCGGTGGTGGGCGCCGTGGAGAAGCGCACATAGTTCAGGCTGGCGCCCGTGGCATTGACGCAGGCGTTGTTGAAGTCGTTGACGTTGAAGGATACCGTCTTGCCGCTGCTGGTGCTGTATCGGATGCCCGTCCGATTGACATTCTCCAGGTCGATGTACACCGTGCCGGTATACACAGTGCCCCTCGCTCCGTAGCCCGTATAGGGAATGGCCACCTGGCTGGGAGCCGTCGAGGCGGAAACGAAGGACAGCGTACTCAGGCCGGGCGTGCCGCTGGCATAGTAGCTGGTGTTGGCGCTGGCTATGCCGCCGTAGCTGCCGGCGGCCCAGTAGTTGACGTACAGCGTGCCCTCGCTGGCAGCGGGCAGAGAGCCGAAGCGCACGTAGGAGAGCTGTTCGCCGATGGTGTTATAACAGGCGAGGTTGAACGCGCTGGCGTTAAATGCCACCCGCTCTCCCCGCAGGCCGCTGAAGTGTACGTCGGACGAGCTGTTCCCGCCGTTTTGCTTGGTGACGCTGATGGTCACCACACCGGAGTAGGAGCCTCCGTTGGCGTCCATCCCCCGGTAGGCGATGGCCACCGAGCTGGGACAGGTGCTGGACGGGATGAAGCTGACCCGATCCAGGCTGGGGGTCCGGGTGCGGTAATACTGGGTGTTGCTGGTGACGGCCTGGCCGGTGTGGGTGGGCCCGTTGTAGTCATACCTCAGCTCGCCCCAGCTGGCCTGGGGCAGCGTAAAGGTGATATAGTTCAGGCTCCGGCCGCCCTGCTTGCTCTGGCAGATGCGGTTAAAATCGTCCGCCTGGAAAGACAGGGGCTGGCCGGTCACGGCGGTGTAGAACACGTCGCTGGCCGCCCCCACCGTCACCCGGATGGTGCCGGAGAAGAACTGGTTGTCAACGGTGCAGCCGGTATAGCTGATGTCGGCGGTGCCAGAAAACGTATTCTTAGCCACAAAGGACAGGTCGGACAGGGGTGTCTGCCCCAAAGCGGTATTGCCGTACAGGTAATAGCGATCCATGCCGCCCACGCCCGCCCCGGTATCCGCCTCAGAGCGGTGGTTGTCGTGGAGGATGCCCTGGTTGGTGGCCACGGACAGGTTGCTGATGTAGCTCAGTGCGCTGCCGGTGTTGTATTGGGCGATGGAGTTCAAAACGCTGGAGATGGTGCCGGAAAACTTGACCCGATTGGTTTCCGGGTCGAGTACGGTGGCGGAGGCGGTGGCCAGATTGACCGAGCTGCCCGCTGTGATCTGCTGGCCCACCTGGATTAGGCCGGAGACGTCCTCCTGTACGGTGACGGTCACTTCGGCCTCATAGCTCCCTAGGCTGGCGGTCACTTTGACGGTGCCCGGCGTGCGGGCGGTGAGCCTGCCGCTATAGGGATCCACAATTACAATTGACGAATCCGAGGAAGTCCAGATAATGTTTCCGCCGGCGTTAGCTACGCTGCCCCAGCGCTTAGCAGCCAGCTGCTCCACATCGCCCTCCCGCAGGGCGAGCTTGCCGTTCTGGATCGTCATCGTGCTGCCCTCGATGGTGATGCCCGGGATCTCCACGATGCACTCCCCTTTGGCGGTACCGGAGGTCACGACCAGCTTCGCCTTGCCCGGCCCCACCACTGTCACAAGGGCGGTGCGCCCGCTGGCGTCATAGCGCCCGGTAGAGTTCTGGGTCTCACTGTACTTCTCCACCTTGACGACGGATTGATCCGGCGCGTTGGTCTCCGGATTTACCACGCTCCAGACCACGCTGGCATAGGTAAACACCGCGTTCCACGGTGCCGGGGTGACGCGGACGGCGTTGCTTCCGCCCCGCTTTGTATCCGTCAGCTGCAAGGTTTGCACTTCGCCGCTGCCCGTAGCGCCCATAAAGGTAAAGCCATAGGGCGTTGGGCCCACGGTCACAGAACACTGAGCACTCTTGTTCCCCGCCATGGCAATAATTGTGGCTGTGCCCTCCCTCAAGGCGGTGACCAGGCCGTTTTCATCCACACTGGCCACATTCGGGTTGCTGGATGTCCACACTACCTTGTCGGTGGAGTTGGTGGGGGTCACAGTGGCCCTCAGCTGAACCGTGTTGTCACTGCCTGGGTTGAGCTGAAGCGACGCCTGGTTCAGCGTCACACTGGTGGCTGGCGTGACCGCCTGCACAGTGACCCTGCAGGTCGCGGTTCTGCCGTTGTCGGTCCTAACGGTAATGGTCACCGCCGCTCCAGCCTTGAGCCCCATGACCCGTCCGTTTTGATCCACTATGGCGGCTGCCTCATTGCTGGACGTCCATGTGAGTTTCGCTGCCGCGCCCACCGGCGTCAGCGTGGGTGTCAGCTCCTCCGTTGCTCCCACAGCCACAGTGAGCGTTGGCGGGAGCGATATGCTGGTCACTGCCTGCGTTTCAACGGTAAACTTGCACTCGGCGGATATGCCGCTGCCGGCCGAAACGGTAATGGTCGCCGTTCCGGCCCCTACCGCCGTAACCATTCCATTTCCATTCACTTTCTCCACCTTGGCGACCGCCGGATTGCTGGAAGTCCACGTGAGGTTCGCTGCCGCACCCGCCGGCTCCAGTATGGCGATCAGCGTCTGCGTATCCCCCACATACATGGTGAACTCTGATCCGGGAAGCAGCCTTATGCCGGTGGCGGGCTCCTGGACGGTAACCGTGCAAGTGGCGGTTGTGCCATTGGCGGCCGTGGCGGTAATGTGGGTCACAGAACCCGGTGTTTGACCACGAACACCGCCTGTCTGGTTTATGGTCACACCATTTCCATCTTTGCTCCAGGTAACCTCCGCGGCGTCACCATTTTGGTCAATACATTCCAGCTTTATCAATTCACCTTTTCCAATGGAGATTTGGCCCGTAACCACTTCCCCATTCAGTGTAATTCTGATTGCGGTTATGTCCGCCGCCCACGCGGGGGTCACCGCCATGGACAGCGCCAAAACCAGGGCAAGGGCCAGCGCGCTCAGGCGGCGCAATAGCTTATGTTTCATGAATCAGGACTCCTTTGCGATTCATTCTTTCAAAAAGGGCGGGAGCGGGCGGGTTCCGCCCGCTCCCGGGATTTGGTCGTG
>JAIEFH010000022.1 GCA_029067025.1 Oscillospiraceae bacterium
CCCCCAGCCCCGCCAGGTACTCGATGCGGCCGTGGCCGAAGGGGTGGCGCTCGTCCGCCCGCTGGGAGGCCAGCTTGAAGCCCGCCAGGGTCACCGCCGACCCGGCGGCGTCGGACAGGTTGTTGAAGGCGTCGGCGGTGACGGAGATGGCCCCGGTGAGCACCCCGGCGCACAGTTTGACGGCGAAGAGCAGGATGTTAAGTCCCAGCCCCACCCCTCCGGCCAGCAGGCCGCAGCGCTCCCGGAGGCTGGAGTCGTGGGTCTGGTGATCGTTGGGGATGAAGCGGCGCAGGATGGCGTCCAGCATGGAGGGGCCCCCTTTCAAAGTTTTGCGCACTTAACTATAGTATGCCCATGAAAGCCCATATAGCAATCTGCCTGGACTTCCGTCCAGGCAGATGTTTTATGAGTTGGGCCGGCAGGCTCTGATGATGGACAGGGGCGGCACGGCCCTTGGCAGCTTCATCCGAAACTCCATCTGGGGCCGCTTGGGCTCGGCCAGGTCAAAGCCGTCCATGTCCCGCATCATGGGGGCGGTCATGGCAAAGGCGGGCACGTCCGGCCCCACCACCTCGATCTCGTCCCCGGCGGCGAACTTGTTGCGCAGGGACAGGGTGGCGTTGCCCAGAGCGTCGCAGGCGGTGACAATGGCCAGCACCTGCCAGTCCCGGACATACCGGGCGGAGTCGGTGCACTGCCCCGGCTGGCCGAACCAGAATCCGGTGGAGTAGTGCCGGTGGCTCACCTTGTCCACCTCCGCCCGCCAGATGGGATCCATGGGGACGCCCTTCGCCGCCGCGTCCACAGCGTGGCGGTAGGCGGCAGTGGTCATGGCGGCGTAGTAGGCGCTCTTGGCCCGACCCTCGATTTTCAGCGAGTCCACCCCGGCGGCAATCAGCTCCGGGATGTGGTCGATCATGCACATATCCCGGCTGTTCATGATGAAGGTCTCGCCGTTTTCCTCGAACACGGGGAAATACTCGCCGGGACGCTTTTCCTCCATCAGGGCGTACTGGTAGCGGCAGGGCTGGGCGCAGGCGCCCCGGGAGGCGTCCCGCCCGGTCATATAGTTGGACAGCAGGCACCGCCCCGACCAGCTCACGCACAT
>JAIEFH010000220.1 GCA_029067025.1 Oscillospiraceae bacterium
GGCCATTGGCGAGGTGGCGGACTGGGGCGATCTGCTCCGCTACCACGGGGCGCTGCTGCTGATGCAGTTGGAGATCGGAGCCCTGTGCTTCGGCCTGTCAGCGCTGCTGCGCCGGGGCGGACTGGGGCTGGCGATGGGACTGGCCGCGCTGCTGTACTTCGCGGGCCTGCTCATCAATCTGGACCAGAGGCTGGACTGGCTGCGCTTTGTCACGCCCTATTACTATGCCGACGCGGCCCGGATTTTCGCTGGGGAAGCGCTGATTGGCCCCATGCTGGCGGGCTGTGCCCTGGGCGGGCTGGGGGCGGGATTCGGCCTGTGGTGGTATCGGCGGAAGGACGTCGCGTAAAAGCGCCCCCTCCCTTGAAATTCTCCCCCGCAAGTAGTAAAATCAGTCCGCAAGGGTTGAACGCATGGCTGAAACGCTGGGGGGAACGGAACATGACCTATGACTGCCTGATCATAGACGACGAAAAGCTGCTGGCGGACAGCACAGCGGAATATTTTAACCTGTTCGGCGTCAAAACCGGGGTCGCGTACAGCGCCTCGGACTGCCGGGACTTTTTGAAAGAAAACTCGGCGCGTCTGCTGCTGCTGGACATCAACCTGGGCGACGGGAGCGGCTTTGAGCTGTGCAAAGAGCTTCGGGAGGCCACGCAGGTCCCCATCCTGTTCATCTCCGCCCGAACCAGCGACGACGACCAGATCATCGCCCTGAGCATCGGCGGCGACGACTATATCCAAAAGCCCTATTCCCTCAGCGTCCTGCTGGCCAAGGTCAAGGCGGTGCTGAAGCGCTGCGGGAATCAGGGGGGCGCGGGCTATGCCGACGGGCGGCTGAGCGTGGACTTTGACGCGCGGCAGGTTTTTGCCGGCGGGGTTCCCGTCAAGCTGACGGCCCTGGAGTTCAAGCTGCTGGCCTATCTGATCCAGAACGGGGGCAGGGTGGTTCCGAAGCAGGAGCTGTTTGAAAAGGTCTGGGAGGACAAATTTACGGGGGACGGCACGCTGAACGTGCACATCCGCAAAATCCGGGAGGCCATCGAGCGGGAGCCGGGCAATCCCGAATATATCCTCACGGTCTGGGGCGAGGGCTACCGGTTCAAGGGAGGCAGCCAATGAGGGGCCGCGCCTTTTTCGCCGGCCTGTTCCTGGTTTTCGCGGCGGAGCTTACCATGCTGGTTTTGCTCATGGGCCATGGAATCGAGAGCCTCCAGGATACGGTGGCGGTCAACGAGATTGCGCAGACCATACAGCGCGATTGGGATTCTTTGGCCAACCACGTCAATGACACCGAGTTTGACTATGTGGTGCTGGGCGCTGACGGGACAGTCCTGTATCGGACAGGGCCGAGGCTGAGCGAAAGCGTGAACGCCGCAATTGCCCACAAGGACACGATGCTGGACGTTGAAGTCGACGGGATGACGGTGGGAAAGCTCATCATTTACAACGACGATGTGCTGACGATCCAATCAGAAAAGCGAACCATTATTTTTGCCGTGGCGGCGGCCATGCTCTTGCAGCTTGTCATCTGCGCGGGATACTTCTGCTATCTGCGCCGCACGATAGTGACCCCCTTCCGCAAGCTGGAGCAGTTCGCCCAGCGCGTGGCGGGGGGCAACCTGGACATTCCGCTGAAAATGGACCGGCACAATCTGTTCGGGGCCTTTACCGAGAGCTTTGACCTCATGCGCAACCAGCTGAAACAGGCGCGGCTTGCTGAGGCAAAAGCGGCCGCGGCCAAAAAGGAACTGGTGGCCAAGCTGTCCCATGACATCAAGACGCCGGTGGCCAGCATCAAAGCCGCGTCTGAGGTGGGCGCGGCACGATCTTCGGATGACAAAACCCGGGAGAATTACCGGCAGATCATCCAGAAAGCGGATCAGATCAACACGCTGGTGACCAACCTGTTTTCCGCCACCCTGGAGGAGCTTCACGAGCTGACCGTCACGCCGTCGGACATGAAAAGCGGGGAACTGCGCGCCCTTCTGGAAAACGCCGACTATCTGTACCGGGCGGCGCTGCCCGCCATTCCCGACTGCCTGCTGTATGCGGACAAGCTCCGCTTACAGCAGGTGTTTGACAATATCTTTGCCAATTCTTATAAATACGCCGGCACGGACATCGAGGTGACCGCGGAGCTGAAAGAGGGCTGTTTGACGGTGTGCGTGGAGGATCGCGGCGGCGGGGTCGGCGAGCAGGAGCTGCGCCACCTGAAAGAGAAATTCAAGCGGGGCGCCAACGCCAAAGACATTGAGGGCGCCGGGCTGGGGCTGTACATTTCCGACCACTGTATGCGGGAAATGGGGGGACGGCTGGAGCTGGAGAACGGGGCCTCCGGCCTGCGGGCGGTGGTTTGGATCGCCCTCAGCCCTGGGATTTAAGGGATATTTAAGGATTGCATAAAGACAGTTAAGGTTTGAACCCTCATAATGGAGCGTGCAAAGGAGGGTATCCCGTTATGAAAGAAATCCTATTGAAAACGGAAAAGCTGAGCAAATCCTTTTCCAACGGCGGTTCCATGCAGCACGTTCTGAAAAACATCGACCTGGAGTTGTACAAGGGCGACTTCACCGTCATCATGGGGGCCAGCGGCGCGGGCAAGTCCACCCTGCTGTACGCCCTGTCCGGCATGGACACGCCTACCCTGGGTGACATCACCTTCGGCGGGCGGGTCATTTCCGACCTGTCCCAGGACGGGCTGGCGGTGTTCCGGCGGGAGCACTGCGGCTTTGTCTTCCAGCAGATCTACCTCATCGACGGCATGAGCGTGATGGACAACGTGCTGTCCGCGGGGCTGCTGGTGAGCCACGACAAAAAGGCTCTGATCCGGCGGGCCAAGGAGCTGTTCGCGGCGGTGGGCATCGACCCGGAGACCCAGCGGAAATTCCCCACCCAGATCTCCGGCGGCGAGGCCCAGCGGGTGGGCATCGTCCGCTCGCTCATCAACTCGCCCGAGATTCTGTTTGCCGACGAGCCCACCGGCGCGCTCAACTCCCAGACGGGCCTTGACGTGCTGGATACCCTGACCCGCTTCAACGAGCAGGGCCAGAGCGTGGTCATGGTGACCCACGATATGCGCTCCGCCCGGCGGGGGAACCGCATTTTGTACCTCAAGGACGGCGTGATCCTGGGCGAGTGTGACCTGGGCCGGTATGCCCCCGGCGATGGTGAACGGCACAAGAAGCTGGCCGCCTTCCTCCAGGATATGGGGTGGTAATCATGAGAAAAAGCCTTTTGATTGCCCGCTCCAATATGCGCCGCGCCCGGGGCCAGGCGGTGGCCATCGTCGTGCTGATCCTCATCGCCGCCATGATGCTCAACCTCTGGCTGATGCTGGCCATGGACTACAAGGCCAACTTCGACCGCTACCACGACAAGCTCAACGACGGGCACGTCATCCTGGCGGTGGACAGCGACACCCCCGAATTCCGCGCCTTTCTCACCGAGACGCTGGAGCAGGACGACCGCGCCGAACAGTTCCGGCTGGACTCCTGTATGCACATGGTGACCACCTTTGAGTACAACGGCGGCGAGGTCAACAGCGAGGGGATTTTCCTGGACAAAGACGCCGCCCTGTCCCGCTCCATCGGGACGGTTGAACTGGTGGAGGAGGGCGGCGGTTCCAGCGGGGTATACCTGCCCATGCTCTATCAAACGGACGAGATTACCGTGGGCAAGCCCATTACGCTCTCCATCGGGAGCAATCAGGTCACCTATACGGTGTGCGGCTTTTTCAACAGCGTGATGATGGGCTCCCACAACTGCGCCGTGACCGAGTTCATCCTCACCGGGGACAAATACGAGGAGCTGGAGGCGCTGGGCTGCGCCCCCCAGGCCACGCTGTGCTCCGTGCGGCTCAGCGACAAATCGGAGAGCCAGGTATTCGAGGCGGATTTGAAAACGGCGGTGTCCGGCCAATTCCCGGAGGCCCGGGCGGTGAGCAATTCCTATACCCTGGTGACCCAGTCCCGCTACATCTCCCAGATGATCTGCTCCGGCATCATAAGCGTCATGGCCTTTTTGGTGCTGCTCATCGCGCTGATTGTCATTGCGTCCAACATCATCAACTACATCCAGGTCAACATGAAGGACCTGGGCGCGCTGAAGGCCGTCGGCTATACCTCCCGGCAGCTGGTAGGCTCCCTGCTGACGCAGTTTCTGGGGCTGTCCCTGGCGGCGGCGGTGGGGGGCGCGGGGCTTTCCTACGCCCTGTTCCCCAGCATCAACGCCATGATGATCGGGCAGACGGGCATCCCCTACGCGCTCCGGTTCCTGCCCCTGCCCTTTGCCCTCACCCTGGCCATTTTAGGCGCGGCGGTGGCGTTGGCGGTCTGGCTGTCCGCCCGCAGGATCAAAAAAATCGAGCCCATCACGGCGCTGCGCGCGGGGCTGTCCACCCACAATTTCAAGCGCAACCATGTGCCGCTGGACAAGACAAGCGCGCCCCTGGACCTTGCCCTGGCGCTCAAGACCACCCTGTCCGGGCTCAAGCACAATGTGACCGTCTGCGTCACCATGCTGGTGCTTTCCCTGGTGGTGGTGTTTTCCGGACTGATGCTGAAAAACATGATCTGGGATATAGCGCCGTTCGTAGATTTGATTACCGGAGAGACGGCGGATGCCTGCATCAATGTTCAGGCGGACATTGAGGATGACTTTCTGGCTGAACTGGATGCAGACAGCCGGGTGGAAAAGGTGTATCTGTACAGTGGCGCCAAGGTCTGGCACGTGGGCGGGGTGGAACTGGATGGCATCATATGCGATGATTTCGCACAGGTCAATAACCAGAGCGTGGTATTTGGCGGGCGATTCCCCAAATTTGACAATGAGATCGTCATCGCGGCCAAGTACGCCCGTGAGCAGGGCTTTGCCGTCGGGGACGAGATCGAGATCACGTCCAACGGCAGGCAGGCGCGTTATCTGATCACGGGCTTCACCCAAATGTCCAACTACCTGGGCCGGGAATGCCTGCTGACCCGGGCGGGCTATGAGCGGCTTTGGACGCTGGCCAACGCCACCTATTACTTCAACCTTTCCGAGGGGACGGACGTCGAGGACTTCAATGCGGAGATGAAGGAACGCTTCGCGGGAAATGTAAACGCAGTCATCAATATTCAATCAACCTTGGATGCCCTGTCCGGCGTTTACGTCTCGATGATGACGGTGATCGTCGTGGCCATCCTGGTGCTGTCCGCCGTCATCATCGCCTTTGTGCTCTACCTGCTGGTGCGCACCATGCTGAATCAGAAAAGCCGGGATTACGGCGTCATGAAAGCCCTGGGCTTTACCACCGGGCAGCTGATTTTACAGACGGCGCTGTCCTTTATGCCCACGGCGGTTCTGTCCACCGCGCTGGGGCTGGTGGTGTGCAGCTTCATCATCAACCCGCTGATGGCGCTGTTTTTGAGCGGCCTCGGGGTGGTCAAGTGCACGTTCGCCATCCCGGTGGGCTTTATCGCGGCGGCGGGGGCAGGGCTGGTGCTGTTCGCCTTTGGGATGCTGTGCCTGCTGTCCCTGCGGATCAGGAAGATCGCACCGAGGGCGCTGCTCTCAGGGGAATAGAACGGCGGCGCAAACGCGCGCCGGGGTTGGTCGCGAGCAAGACTGCCGATTTTCTTGTACTAAAATTAGGCAGGGTGAAAAATAATTGAGGAGAAACGCATGGAAGCGAAGATAAAAAAGCACCCCATACTGGGATGCGTCGTTATATTTAGCATATGTGGGCTGGCCAGAGTGATAGAGTATTTTGTCATAAGGACAGATGAGACGCTCATCTCAGAAAACTTTCTGCATAAGGCTTTTGGGATCATGGTTTTGGCGGTCGTTCTTTATTTACTGCATAGCAGCTGGCAAAGTATTGGATTTGTAAAGAACGAAATAGCATCCGGGATGATAAAAGGACTCGCGTTAGGGGGCAGTTGTTTTGTCATAGCCTATTCCGTGGAATGCCTTATACTTTACTGGATCAACCAGAACGTATCATTATCTTTTTATATAAGTGGGTTTTCATTAGTTGGGGAAACGGCAAAGCATAACAGCATTCTTTTTCTGGCTTTATGTATCGTATTTAACATCATAAATGTTTGGATGGAGGAAGGTGTGTTCCGCGGCTTATTGATGAAAATACTCGCCGAAAGGCTATCCTTTACCAGCGCCGTGCTTTTTATCGCTTTTTTGTTCGGAATCTGGCATTGGGTTATGCCGTTAAGGGATTATATGGAGGAGAACATATCACTGGCCAATCTATTGATAATGGGTATAGGATATATCATATTGGCTGGAATCATGAGCATAAAGTGGTCGCTTCTATATAGAATAACGGGAACGCTGTGGATGGGACTTGGCGACCACTTATTTAACAATGTGATTGTGACGAATTTATTGCACGTGGTTTCAAATCATGAAGCTGACAGTATGCAGATTGTAAGAATTTTAATTGGCCAAATACTGTCTTTTTCTATCGTAATGCTATATTACAGGAAAACGATAAAAACCATGAGATAGAGGCAAAGTTCAGTTTATCAGGCGGTTATCCCTTTTGCGCCTTGACAGGGCGCGTTCATGCTGGTACAATACACCCACAATGACCGGCAGGAAGCCGGCCCCGGCGTGCCGAAGCACCCCCTTGCCGCCCGTCATCCCATTGCGCTGAACTGTGTGCCATGAAGGCACGCGCTTTCTCCCAGAGAAAGGGCGTGCCTTTTTCTGCGCTTTGGCGGGCAGATTTCGATCAACAAGGAGGAACCCCCATGTCATCTGTCAAAAAACTCACGATTTGCGCCGTCTGTATCGCCCTGTGCGTGGTGCTGCCCCCTGTGTTCCATATGCTGGCCCTGGGCAGCGTCCTCTCCCCCATGCACATCCCCGTGCTGCTGTGCGGCCTGGCCTGCGGCTGGCCCTACGGCGCGTTCTGCGGCCTGGCCGGGCCCCTGGCCGCCCACCTGATCAACGGCGCGCCTGCCGCCGCCATGCTGGTGTCCATGATCCCCGAGCTGGTGGTGTACGGTCTTGTCTGCGGCCTGCTGATGAAGCTGATCCATACCGGGAATCTTTACGCCGACACTTACTGCGCCCTGGTGCCCGCCATGCTGCTGGGCCGGGTGGTGGGCGGCGTGGCCCACGCCCTGTTCCTGATGGGCAGCGGCGGGTCGTACACCCTGGCCATGTGGGCGGGGGCCTATTTTGTGCAGGCCATCCCCGGCATCATTCTGCACCTGATCCTGGTGCCCGCCCTGGTGGTGGCGCTGATGAAGGCCAAGCTGATCCCCGCCCGTTACCCCAAGGCCGCGGCGGGGGAGAAGGCGGCGTAACGCGAACGATCGACTAGTCAGGAGGGATCCCCATGTGCGAGGAGTTTACCGCTTTGACCCCGCTGGTGGAAAAAATTGAGGCGCTGAGCGCCAGGCAGGGCCGGGTCATCGTGGCCCTGGACGGCCGGTGCGCCTCGGGCAAGACCACCCTGGCCCGGGCGCTGGGGGAGCGGTACGGCTGGAGCGTAGTCCACATGGACCACTTCTTCCCCCGTCCTGAGCAGCGCACCCTGGAGCGGTACGCGCGGCCCGGGGGCAACGTGGATCACGAGCGCTTTCTGGAGGAGGTGCTGCTCCCCCTGCGCCGGGGGGAGAGGCCGGTGTACCGGCCCTTTGACTGCCGCACCCAGACGCTGCTGGAGCCCCTCCCCTTTGAGCCGGGCCCGGTGGTGCTGGTGGAGGGCAGCTACGCCTGCCACCCCGCCCTGTGGGAGCACTATGACCTGCGGGCCTTCCTCACCATCGACCGGTCACGGCAGATGGAACGCGTCGCCGTCCGGGAGGGGGAGGAACGGGCCCGGGCGTTCCAGGAGAAGTGGATCCCCCTGGAGGAAAAATACTTTTCCGCTTACGAGGTGGAGCAGCGGTGTGAATTCCGGCTGGAAGGATAAAAAACACCCGTCTGCTTGGCAGACGGGTGTTTTTTATAATGTCCGGAGCACGTCCACCACCCGTTTACAGTGGTTGGGGAAGTGTTCTCTCAAAGCGGGGGCGGCGTCCGCCATGATCCAGGGCTGGCCCGCGATGGACAGCATGGACTCGTCGTTGAAGTTGTCGCCAAAGGCCATCACCTCGTCCAGGCCGATGCCCAGGGCGGCGCACAGCTGGGTCAGGCCCATCCCCTTGTCCGCCAGGGTGAAGTCCAGCCACACTTCCCCGGCCACGGTGGCCTGAAACACCTGCCCCCATTTGGGACCAAGCTCCGCCAGCACCTCGCTGGGGTTCCCCTCGGGGCAGTAGGCGGATACCTTTATGATGTCCTCCGGCACATCCTCCGGGGTGGAGAGGAGCACCGTGTTGTTGCCCACGAAATCCCGCACCAAGGGGGCAATGGCATCCCCTTTGGGGCATAAGTAGCTGATGTCGGCTCCGGAGATGAGCACCTCCAGCCCCGGCGCGTCCACGATGTCCCGGCACAGGGCCAGGGCCCGCTCCCGCTCCATCACCGTCTTGCCCAGTACGGGGCCGGGGGAGCCGGGGCCGTATACCTCCGCGCCGTTCTCACACAGGAAGGGCACCCGGTCCGCCACCGGGGTAAACAGGCGCCGCAGGCTGGTGTACTGCCGCCCGCTGGCGGGGCAGAACAGGATGCCCTTGCGCTCCAGGCGGTGGATTTCCTCGAACACCTCGTCTGGGATGGTATGCTCCCCATAAGGGAGCAAAGTGCCGTCGATGTCGCTGGCGATGAGACGGATCATGGCGATTTCTCCTTTCTCTGCTGTCGCCGATATTTTAACAGGATGGCGGCCCTGTTGTAAAGCCCTGGGCGCGAAAAACAGCGGAGGGTACAAGCCCTCCGCTGCTTTGTGTTTATTTGCCGCCCATCAGCTCCTGCCACCACTCGATGAGCCGGAACTTCAGCACATAGCCGCCGTCCTGCCCGGTGATGAGGGCCACCTGATCCTCGCTCAGCACGCCCTCCGCCGCCGACTCCACGCTTCGCTCGGACACCGAGGCCAGACACAGGGGCGGAAACACCACGCACCACCAGTTTTGGCCCTTGCCCTCGCCGATGGTCACCTTCAGCGCCCGGTACTGTCCGGCGGGCAGGGAAAAGCCGTCGTACTCCTTGGTGGGGAACCACTGGTCGGCCAGGGTGACGCGCACCGGGTCGGACCGTCCCGTCCGGGCCAGGGCCTCCTCCCCCGCCCGGGCCAGCTCGTCCAGATGGGGGGCCAGGGCGGCTTCCGCGTCCCGGCGGTCGGAGACGCCCTCCAGAATTTGAGCCGCCTCGGCCAGCACCGCGTCCCGCACCAGCAGCTTCCGGGCCTGGTCGGAGTCGGAGTCGGAGTTGGCAATCACATGGAGCCGCAGCACCCGGTCGGCCAGGGCGCCCTCACTGGCGGAAGCCCACACGCCCACGGTGAGGGTCAGCCCGAAGGCCAGCAGCAGCGCCGCCTCCCACAGGCGGAGCTTAGAGGAAGAAAGTGCGGGAAATTTCATAAAAAACACCGTCCTATGTACCTGTCTGCCCCCTTGGGGCAGCAAGTACAGTATGGACGGCGTTTTTGGCTTTTATACCGCTGATGAAAATTTATTGCGCGCCCGTCGGCCCGCACAGGAACACGTCCCGATAGTTTTCCCGCAGGCGTTCACAGGCGGCCTGGGCGCTGTCCAAATCGTCGAACAGCCCGAACACCGACGGCCCGCTGCCCGACATGGACGCCCCCAGCGCCCCGCAGTCAATGAGTACGGCCTTGATGGAGGCGATCTGGTCAAAGCGGCGCCGCTCCAGCACGTCCTCAAACACGTTGTACATCCGTCTGGCCACCCCGGCCAGATCCCCCGCGTCCAGGGCGGCCATCACCCCGGGGGTGTCCGGGCGGCGGATGATTTTGCGCACGTTTACCCGGGAGAAGAGCTGGGGGGTGGAGATGGAGAAGGGGGGCTTGCAGATGACGA
>JAIEFH010000221.1 GCA_029067025.1 Oscillospiraceae bacterium
ACAAAAAGTCGCCCAGTCCCTTGAAAAAAGCCATGTCCGCAGCCCCTCCCTATGGAGGAGTTTTTATCACGCCGCCGGAGGCGGCGTGATAAAAACTCCTTTCCATTGAAAAAGTATGCGGACATGGCACAAGTTATGCGGTGGGCGGGGCGGTCAGTCCTTCCAGGGCTCCGCCTTTTCGCTCTGCTGGGCCTTTTTCTGCCCAATCCACTCCGGCTTTTTCCACAGTCGCAGTTTTGCCGCCTGGTTGGGCAGGAAGCCCATGCGGTGGAGGATGGGCAGCAGGGCGGCGAACAGCGCCGCCAGCATCAACGTCTGGATGGGGAGCATCACGGCGTTTTTGATCGCCCGCTCGCCCACCAGCACCCAGTAGCCCTTGCTGGAGTACCAGAGATAAGCCCCCAAGGACTGCAAAAACACGTTCTGAATGTTGGTGAACAGCTTGGCCAGGAACACCCGCAGCACCGTCACCTCAGCCCGGTAGAGGAACAGGGCGTAGGTAAACGCCCCCAGCATAGTGGTAAAGATGTAGAACGGGTTGTAGCCCCCGTCCGGGTTCATGAAATAGCCCACCGTGTCCTCCACGAAGCCGAACACCAGGGCGTTCACCGGGCCGCCCACCAGGGCGCACAGCGCCCGCCCCAGAAAGCCCCATGAAATTTTGATGCCGCCGGTGCCCACCACGATGGACGGGATGAGGCCCAGCGCCACGCAGGCGGCCACCATCAGCGCGGAAAAAACCAGGGTGCGCAGCGCTTTGGCGTCCTTCGCCGCATCCCGCCAATAGGCGCGGGAGAAGGGCGTTTTGTACAGAGTTTTGGACATAAAAAGACCTCCTTTGTTTTCTCGGCAGCCCAAACGGGTATGCCGCACAAAGGAAGCCCATAACGCGATCCCATCATGCGGCAGCGGGATGCGGGGCGCGCACTGCAAGTGGGCCGCTGGAAAGCAGCCTGCTTTTCGTCCGGCGGACAACTCCCCGTCCCGCCGGCACTGTGGAGGCGGAAGCCTCACAACACGCGCGCTCCTACTCTGCCTGTTGGGGATAGTGTACTCCACTGTGGGAAGAATTGCAAGTGGCGATATGCCCAAACCATGGCAGTTCTTAAGCTGAATTTAAACATTTTCCTACTTGCAGCTTAATCGGGTTGCTGGTAACATGAGAAGCGTGGAGCCGTCGTGAGCAGCCGTTAGGCCGCAAAGCGGCCATAGGCCTAAGCCGCGCAAAGCGCGGCCCACGGCAAGGATGGAGCGGAGCGAAGGCAAAAGCCCAAGGCCCACGAGGTGGGACTGGGTTTTGCCTGAAACGCAGCGAAGCCGCGCGTTGCGAACAGGCGGAACGTGACAGCAGGAGGAGATTTGATATGTACACGGTGCTCATCTGCGACGACGACAAGGACATCGTATCGGCGCTTGAAATTTACCTGACCAGCGAGGGCTACAAAACGGTGTCCGCCTACAACGGGGAGCAGGCCATCCGGGCGGTGAACGAGGGGGACATTGACCTGATCCTCATGGACATTATGATGCCCCAGCTGGACGGCATCCGGGCCACGGCGCGGCTGCGGGAGTCCGGGGGCAACATCCCTATCATCCTGCTCACCGCCAAGAGCGAGGACAGCGACAAGGTGCTGGGGCTGAACATCGGCGCGGACGACTATATCACCAAGCCCTTCAACCCCATCGAGGTGCTGGCCCGGGTGAAGAGCCAGCTGCGCCGGTACACCACCCTGGGGGGCAAGGTTTCCGTCCAGGAGGAGGACGGCACACTGCGCAACGGCAGCATCGTCATGGACGATGAGGCGAAGTCGGTGACGGTGGACGGCGATCCGGTGAGCCTGACGCCCATCGAGTACAACATCCTGCGCCTGCTGATGAAGAATCTGGGCCGGGTGTACTCCACGGCGCAGATCTATGAGCAGGTGTGGAACGACCCGGCGCTGGGCAGCGAGAACACGGTGGCCGTCCACATCCGGCACCTGAGGGAAAAGATCGAGATCGACCCGGCCAACCCCCGGTATCTGAAGGTCGTGTGGGGCCTGGGCTATAAAATGGAGAAGATGGCATGAAGTGGCGGGAAAATATGGCGATGAAGGCCCTGGCCTTCATCGCGGCGGTGGCGGCATTCACCGCCGCCGCCATCATGGGCTGGTATCAACTGGCCAACTTCAACGCGCTGTGGGACGCCGACTATTCCGGCGGCTACAGCTACACCCGGCGCTATCTCATTCAGCAGGACTACCCCTCGGTGCGCAGTCTGGTGGACCTCAAGGAAAGAGAGGCGGCGGGGGCGGAGCTGACCTATGGGGATAAACGGAGCCTGGAGCAGCTGGAGGCGGAATTTGACCCCAGCGCCACCAACCTGCGCTGGCAGCTGCTGGATGGGGACGGCAAGTTTATCTACGGCAACAGTCCGGAGGGCAGCATCCCAGCGGAGGTAGATTGCTGGTGGGAATATACCCGGAGCAAGGCGGAGGAACCCGGCATCAGCATCGAGATAGACTGGGTGTATTGGGAGAGCATCCCCTGGAGGGACGCCCTGAACTATGCGGAATACGACGGGGAGTGCTGTAACGACCTGTGGCAGGAATGGCTGCCCAGCCTGGTGGGAATGGCCTGGGAATATGCCGAGGAGGCTGTCCCGCAGGATGGGGCGGCGCGGCGGTATCGCGTCGTGCAGGATTTCGACAGCGCGGAGGTAACGCAGAACATGGTGCTGGCGGATGACAGCGGCTATACCTGCGTACTGCGGGTAGCGACCCCGGAGGGGATGTACATCTACGCCCCCACAATAGGGGCCTGTCTGGAGGCCAATCAGTTCGGCTATATCTTCGACGTGAACAGCCTGATGTGGGAGCTGACGCCGGAGGCGGCGGAAGAGGCCGCGGAGGCTGAGGCGGCGAGGGTTGCGGAGGAGGAGACCTTCAACCTGGTCCTGTGGGTGGACGACGAGCTCCGGGTGGACGACCAATACCGCAAAGCCGCCGTTAGACTGGAGGAGTGGCAGGCCGACCGGGAGGGGTATCTGGCGGCCACCATCGTGCAGGGCGTGGTGGGCCTGCTGCTGATGGCGTACCTGTGCTGCGGCGCGGGCCATAAGAGCGGGGTGGAGGGGGTCTACCTCAACTGGTTCCACCGGCTGCCCGGTGATGTACTGTTGTTTGTGATGTTCCTGGGCGGCGTGGCGGCTGTGGGCATTGGAATTGATGTGACCCTGAGCGGCTATATGTACAGGCCCATGTATATCCAACTGCTCTGCATCGGGGTGGCGGTGGCTGTGGCGGCGGCCCTGGGTATTGGGGCGCTGATCACGGTGTGCGCCCGGTGCAAGGCCCGCACCCTGCTGCGCAACACCTGGACGTGGGCGGTGTGCGGCTGGTGCTGGAGGGTGTTTGTACGGTTTTGGTGCTGGCTGAGTGAGCTGTTCGGGACGATGGGGCGGGCTGTCCAGGCCATCCCCCTGGTATGGAAGGCGGTGCTGGGCTGTATGGCGTATACGCTTTTTTCGATCGTTACCATGGAATGGGGCGGGGGGCTGTGGCTGCTGGTGACCTTCCTGGCGTCGGTCTACCTGTGCGGGTGGGCCTACCAGTGGAAGAAGATCCGCCACGGCACCCAGGAGATCATCGGCGGCAACCCCAATTACCACATTGACACCCGGCATATGCTCCCCGACCTGCGGGGCCATGCCGACGAGCTGAACAACCTGGGTCACGCCATCTCGGCGGCGGTGGACGACCGGCTGAAGAGCGAGCATTTCAAGGCGGAGCTCATCACCAACGTGTCCCACGATTTGAAAACGCCGCTGACCTCCATCATCAACTACGTGGATCTGTTGAAGAAGGAGGACATCGACAACCCTAAGGCGGCGGAGTATATCGAGGTGCTGGATCGGAAGAGCCAGCGGCTGAAAAAGCTCACCGAGGATCTGGTGGAGGCGTCCAAGGCGTCCACTGGAAACCTGACGGTGAACTGGGAGCGGTTGGACTGGGCCCAGCTCATCGACCAGGCTCTGGGCGAGACCGGCGAGCGGCTGGAGGCCCAGAAGCTGACGGTGGTGCGCTCCCTGCCCGAGGGGCCCATGTGGGTGGAGGCGGACGGGCGGCACCTGTGGCGTGTGCTGGACAATCTGCTGACCAACTGCGCCAAGTATGCCCTGCCCGGCACCCGGGTGTATGTGGATCTGCGGGAGAGCGGCGGCTGGGCGGTGCTGTCGGTGAAGAACATCTCCCGGGAGGCGCTGGACATCCCCGCCGAGCGGCTCATGGAGCGGTTTGTGCGGGGGGATGAGTCCCGCAACCAGGCGGGCAGCGGGCTGGGGCTGTCCATCGCCCAGTCGCTGACCGAGCTCCAGCACGGCAGATTCGAGATCGCCATTGACGGCGACCTGTTCAAGGCCATCGTCACCCTGCCCCTGGCGGGAAACCGGTCCCAGGATCCCATTCAATTGATTTTGTAAAGCAAAGCCCCCGGCTCAAGCCGGGGGCTTTTGCGGGCGGTTCCGCCATTAGACGCCCTTCGCTTGACGGGACGGCGCTTATTTGATAAGATAACTCTTACATTTTCCCCGCCCCGGAGGGGGCGGAGAGAATGTGGAAAACCCTTTGGGAGGTCAGGCCATGCGCGGCAACACTCTTTACATTGTGGTTCCCTGCTACAACGAGGAGGAGGTTCTCCCCGAGACCGCCCGGCGGCTGGGGGACAAGCTCCGCGCCCTCATGAACGCCGGGAAGATCAGCCCGCAAAGCCGTGTGCTGTTCGTCAACGACGGCTCCAAGGACAGAACCTGGGAGATCATCGCCCGGCTTCACAGGGAGAACCATCTGCTGTGCGGCGTGGATCTGTCCCGGAACCGGGGGCACCAGAACGCCCTGCTGGCGGGGCTGATGACCGCCAAGGACAGGGCGGATATGGTCATCTCCATGGACGCCGACCTCCAGGATGACGTGGACGCGGCGGACGCCATGGTGGACAAGTACCTGGCCGGAGCGGACATCGTGTACGGCGTGCGCTCCTCCCGCAAGACGGACACCTTTTTCAAGCGCACCACCGCCGAGGCGTTCTACCGCCTGATGAACCTGCTGGGGGCGGAGACGGTGTTCAACCACGCGGACTACCGCCTCATGTCCCGCCGGGCGCTGGAGGGGCTCAGCCAGTTCAAAGAGGTCAACCTGTTTCTCCGGGGCATCGTGCCCATGATCGGCTACCCCACCGACACGGTGGAGTACGAGCGGGGGAAGCGCTTTGCCGGGGAGAGCAAGTATCCGCTGAAAAAGATGATGGCCTTCGCGCTGGAGGGGGTCACGTCCCTGTCGGTGAAACCCCTGCGGATGATTACCGCTCTGGGCTTCCTGGTGTTCTTTGTGTCGCTCATCATGATCGTGTACAACGTAGCGCGCTGGGCCACGGGGAACACTGTCACCGGCTGGGCCAGCCTGGCCTGCTCGGTGTGGCTCATCGGCGGGCTGATCCTGCTGTCCCTGGGCGTCATCGGGGAGTATCTGGGCAAGCTGTATCTGGAGAGCAAGGAACGGCCCCGCTTCCTCATCCGGGAGGTGTTGGACGGGGAGGATGAGGGAAAGGGCTGAGCGGCCCCGCGAAAATAGCCGGAATTTTGACAAAGTATTAAACCTTTCTAAACAATGGATGAATCCCCTTGCATTTTTTCCCGAACCGTCATAAAATAGGGTCAGTGGATCGGAGGAGCTGAAACGGCCCTCCATATGAGGCGGCGAAAACCGCGCCGCTGGGCGGCGGCCCACATAATTTCATCAGGAGGTAATTCCCATGAGCATTGACTATGAAAGCCTGAAGGACAAAGCTGTGGTCCTCGCCCAGGAAGGCGTGACCAAGGCAAAGGAGATCACCGGAACCGGCGTGGCCAAGGCCCGCGAGCTGGCGGATACGGGCATCGCCAAGGCTAAGGAGCTGGCCGAGATCGGCAAGTTGAAGGTGAGCAATTCCACCGAGCAGGAGGCCATCCGCAAGGCCTATTCCGAGCTGGGCAAGCTGTACTACGCCGAGCGGGGTTCCGCCCCCGAGGCCGCTTACGCGGACGCCTGCCAGCGCATCAGCGATTCCCTGGCCCGCATCTCCTACAATAACGAGCGCATCGCGGACATCAAGTCCGCCGGCCATCTGACCGACGATGAGGTGGAGGAGGTTCCCGCCGAGGAGCCGGCCTGCTGCGAGGAGCCCACGGCGGACGAGCCCTGCTGCTGTGAGGAGCCCAAGGACGAGGAGTAAATAGAAAAGGCGGCCCCGGCGCTATGAGGGCATGGTTGGTAAAGAACCTTACAAAAACAGAAAGAATGTAAGGCAATCACCGAAAAACCATGCCAATGTGACACAATTTAATACTCCGAAAAAAGCGCGATTTGACATCGCGCTTTTTTCATGCCCAAAAGGAGGGCCCAGCCATGCCGGAAGTCATTTTATCGGACTATTTGCATAGCGATAAATCAGAGGAATTTACAGAAATTTGACGGCGGTATCTACGGCTGTGGTCAATTCCGCGGAGGAGTGTTTTCGGTGCCCACACGCAGACCGCTGCAAGCGGGTGAGCCAAACATACCGGGTAGCCAAAAAAATTGAAAAAGTGAGAAAATACTTGCCAAAACTACTCAGTTGGGTAGTGGACAAAAAATGCGGTAGTCTGGTAAAATATCATGTATTTTAATATGCGCTGCCATGAAGCGGAAAAATCGCCGATCCGTGTGTTTCGGTCGGCTTTTTGCGCTCCTTTTTAGGATAAGGAGGATAGCGTGGAACAGCTTGATCAGAACTGTATACCCCCCGCCGCCGCTGCGCTGCAAAAGCTAAGGACCGCCAGAAGCGCGCCCTGCACCGTCTATATCTATGGGGCCACCGGCTTTGGCAAGACGGCGCTGGTACGATGCTACCTGTCCAAACGGCGGTATACCTATCTTTCCTGCGCCGAGGGCTGGGAGGAAGGGATCATTCCCAAAGCAAGGGCGAACGCGAAAACCCGGAGTGTGGTGGTGATCGACGATCTCCACCTTCTGCGGCATGAGGAACAGCGCCGGATGGTGCTGGACTTGTTTCAGCGGAACGACATCTGGCTGGTGCTGATCAGCCGGAGCCAAATACCGCCCTGGCTGCTGCCCTCCTACATCCAGCATGGTTTTATGGTCATTGGGGAGGACTCCCTGCGGCTGACCGAGGACGAGATCGCCGCTTATCTGGACGAACAGGGGGTTCCCTGCGGGCCGGACACCGTTCGGAACCTGTGGGGGATCGCCCAAGGCAACGCCTACGCCATTCGGCACACCGTCCTGCGTTTGCGGGAGGGGGCCAACCCCGGCCCGGAGCTGGTGCGGGAGATCGAGAGCGCCTTCATGAACTACCTGGAAAGCAGCGTTATGATCCAATGGGACAGCGAGCTGCTGGAATTTTTGATGGAACTGAGCGTGGTAGACGAGTTTACCCTGGAACTGGCCGAGACGGTCTCCGGCAGCCGTCACGTATTGGCGCTGCTGGATCGTGCGGCGGAGGCCGGTAATTTTCTCCGCCAGGAGGGCGGCGTCTACCGCCTGCGGCCTATCCTGGTCCGGGCCCTGTGGGACCGGGCGGGGAAAGTGTTCGGCACCGCCCGCATGAAAGACCTCGCAGCCAAAGCGGGACTGTACTACGAATTGCGGGACGAGATTGCCCCGGCGCTAAAGATGTACGAATATTCCGGCAGCGAGGACCGTATCCGGCAGCTCCTGATCCGCAACGCCCGCCGCAACCCCGGCAACGGCCATTACTACGAACTGCGGCAATACTATTTCCGCATGGACGAGAAGGAAATTGAGAGCAGCCCGGTTTTGATGGCGGGCATGAGTATGCTGTACTCCATGCTGATGGACGGGGAAAAGAGCGAGTATTGGTACGAAAAGCTGAACGCCTTTTCCAAAACCGCCCAGGGTGGAGAGCGGCGGGAGGCGTTGAGCCGCTTGACCTATCTGGATATTGGCCTGCCCCACCGGGGGAGCCGGGATCTGCTGAAAATCATGAAGCGGGTGCCGTCCCTGCTGTTCGACAAGGGCCTGGGTTTGCCGGAGTTTTCCGTGACCAGCAACCTGCCCTCCACGATGAACGGCGGCAAAGACTTTTGCGAGTGGAGCAAACAGGACGAGAAGATCGCGGCCACTATGGGCCCCCTGGTAACGCGGGTGCTGGGCCGATATGGGAAAGGGCTGGTAAAAGCTGCCCTGGGCGAAAGTCTCTACGAAAAAGGCGAGGATACCTACCGGGTACTCACCCTGTTGGCACGGGCACAGATGGAGGCGGAGCGGGACGGTGTGCCGGAGATTGCCTTTGCCGCTGTGGGTGTCCGTATCCGTCTGGCGCTGGGGCAAGGGGAGCTGTTCGCGGCCAAAGAACTGCTGGCGTCTTTTGAGGCATCGGTGCGGGAGCAGCGGGCCATGCAGCTTCTGCCCAATATCCAGGCTATGCGGTGTCGGCTGGCACTGTACGAGAACGACAGGGAGACAGTAAATCGCTGGCTGGCGTCGGCCCCGGACGGCGAGAAGGAATTTTGCAGTCTGGAGCGTTACCGCTATCTGACGAAGGTGCGCTGTCATATCGCGGACGGCAAATATTTAGCGGCGCTGGGACTTTTGGAAAAGCTGCGCTATTACGCCGAGCAAACCGGACGGCCCTACATCCGTATGGAAACGGGCCTGCTGTCCGCCATTGCAAAGGAGCGCATGGGCGGGCCATGGCGCGAGGATATGTATACCGTGATCCAAGAGGCGGGAGAGTACCGTTTCCTGCGGCTGATTTCCGAGGAAGGGGCGGCAGCATGGCCGCTGCTCCAACAGATGAAGGAAGAACTGCTGGCCGATGAAACCCTGGATAAAGAATGGCTGGGGTGTCTGCTGAACGAGGCGGAAGAAATGTCCCGGCGCTATCCCCATTACCTGGAGCGGCAGACGGCGGCAATGGCAGATTTCAGCGAGACGGCCCTTGAAATTCTGCGGCTGCAGGCCAAAGGGCTTTCCAAAAATCAGATCGCCAGTCAGCTCCATATGAAACCCGACAATGTGGGCTACCACATCCGGGAGAATTACCGCAAGCTGGGGGCATCCAATAAAACCGAGGCCATGCTGACCGCCCGCGGCCTGGGCCTGATTTAACCCGAACCCCATCCCAAATCGAAGGAGGATATTGCTTGATGAAACGCAGAATTTTGAGCATGATCGCCGCTCTGGCGCTGTGCCTGAGCCTTTGCCCCGCTGTGGCGTTCGCGGCGGAGGTTGTGCCGGACGTGGCCAGCGTACCCGCGCCCGTCGACGAGCTGGCAGGGGACGAGCTGCCGGAGGATGAGCTGGACGAGGCCAACGTACCCGCACCAATCGACGAGCCAGCCGAGGGAGCGGTGGCGATGGTGGAAACAAGCGATGGAACGACCGTCTACCTCAGCGAGAGTGACTTTGCAAACGCTTTTGATAATACGAAGTACAATAATGTAACCGTAACACTTCTGTCTGATATACAGCCGGGTAGCATAGATATGGGTGACGTACAGGCCAGGGTGCATATATTTAACACCAGTACATTGGACTTGGCAGGGCATACAATTACCGGCAGCGATACGACCATTTATATTTGGCCTACGAGCAATTTGACTATTCAGGACAGCAGCTCCGGCAAAACCGGACAGGTGGTTTCTACTGGCGGTGCAGCTATTTTAACACAAACAGGCATGGTGTCATTGACAGGCGGAACCTACACAGGCAACCCGACGATAGATGGAAAAAATTCGTCTACGAATGTCAGTTCGCTACTGGCAAACTGCGGTGCCCAGGACACACCGCACTATGCCTACTTTGACGCCCAAGGAAATCCGATTGCGCTCGAAGAAAGCCAAAGGGAGTTGACTGGCACAGTCACGGTGAAGGAGTGTACCCATTCGGGGGGCCTCCAGGACAACGGCGACGGCACCCATAGTATCAACTGCCCCTACTGCGGCTATACCGGGGCGGCGGAGAACTGCTCCTACGGCGACGCGCAGCAGCACGACGAAACCAGCCACACCCGGACCTGTACGGTCTGCGGGTATGAAAAGGTGGAAACGCATACTTTTGGCTCTGCCAGCAAGGAGGAAAGCGGGTTCATTACCTTTTTTTACCAATGCCTGAAATGCAACTATACGACGGAGCCCATTGGTACTGCTCAGCTCACAATTCCCCAAAACCTTGTCTATGGACAGACGGCCGGGAAAATCATATCGGTTGAGCCAAATTTTTCCTATGAAAGCATAACACTGGATCTGGACTGGAGCGGTAACGAAGTCAATAGTGCGAGTATAGAACTTCCGGCGGTCATGTCTGTTGGAATGCATATGGTATGCATTTTAATTGTCGCTGAAGGGTTCACAAATGAGTCTTATGTTGCCTTCACCGTTGGCAAGGCCCCGCTGACGGAGGATATGGTGGCCCTCCCGGCGAGCGTTGCCTACAGCGGCGCGGCGCAGAAGCCCACTATTACGGTCAAGCAGGGTGAAAACCCGCTGACAGAGGGAACGGACTATGACCTTGCCTACAGCACCACCGATTTCACCAATGTCGGAACGGTCACTGTGACTGTCACCGGCAAAGGCAATTACGAGGGCACGGTCAAAAAGACGTTCACCATCGAAAAGGCCACACCCACCACCACTGCCCTCAGGGCGACGCTGTTTTATGGCCAGAAGCTGTCCGACAGCGACCTGAACGGCGGCAGCGCGGTCAATCCCAACAGCGGCGCCGCCGTTGAGGGCAAATGGAGCTGGGCCAGCCCCAACACACAGCCCGCCGGGAGCGGCCCCTTCGCCATGGCCTTTACCCCTGCGGACACCAAGAACTATGAGATCCCGGCCAGCTCCGAGGTGAGCGTGACCGTGAACCCCGCCGAGCCGAAGCTCACCCTGAGCGTCCCCGCCTATCAGGTCGCCAATGGGGACGTGACCGTGACGCACACCGTGGCCAATCCCTACGACGCCGGTTTGCAGGATGTCCCCGCCGTCACGCTGACTTACAAGATCGGCGACACTACGGAAACCATTGGCGCGGACGGCAAATTCCACATTCCCGAGGGTACGGCGGTTGGTACGGTCATCACCGTCACCATGACTGCCGCCGCCGTTGACGGGAAGTACACCGCCGCCACCAAGACGGCCACCGTGGAAGTGACCGACAAGATCCCCGTGGAAATCACCGGCGTCAGCGTGACCGGGCGGGCCTACAACGGCACAGCCATCAAATACACCGGCGCCCCCGTGGTCAAGACCCTGGACGGCAAGACCGTCACGGGCGCGGCCGTCACCTACACCTGGAGCACGGCGGACGGCGGAGCCCCGGTCAACGCGGGCGACTATTCGCTGGAAATCACGGCGGGCGGCGAATACGCGGGCAAAACAACGCTGAACTTCACCATCAGTAAGGCCAGCGTCACCATCACGGCGGCGAGCAAATCCGCCACCGTGGGGAGCGCGCAGCCGGAGCTGACCTATACCGTTACGGGTCTCGTCGGCGATGACAAGCTGCTCACCGAACCCACGCTGGCCTGTGCCCCTGATATGAACACCGTGGGCAGCTATCCCATCACCGCCAGCGGGGCGGCTGTGCCCAACACCGGCAATTACAACTCGGAGATCACCTATGTGGCGGGCGCCCTGACCGTGACAGCCGTGCCCTCCAGCGGCGGCAGCTCCGGCGGGGGCGGCTCCTCCTCCGGCACGTCCCTGCCCGTGACCACCACCGGGCAGAACAGCTCCACCGTGACCACCACGACCACCGCTGTCCCCACCGCCAGCACCAGCGGCGGCAGGGCTGCCGCCGCCGTAGACACGGCCATGGGCAATGAGATCATCAGGCAGGCCGTGGCGAACAAGAGCGAGAACGTGGTGATCGCGCCCAAAGTCACCGGGAGCGTGACCCGTGCCGAGGTTTCCATCCCCGCCGCCACCGTGGGGCAGATCAGGAGCCAGACTACTGCCAGCTTGACCATTGCCACCCCTGTGGCTGACGTGACCATCCCGAACGGCGCGCTGGGCAGCCTGTCCAGCGCAAGCGGTGACGTTACCGTCACCGCTGTGAAGACGGTTAATGCGGTAGAGCTGTCCGTAACGATGGGCGGCAGGACTGTGACAAGCGTTCCTGGGGGACTTACCCTCACCGTCCCCGCCTACACCACCCCCGGTACCGTGGCCGTGCTGGTCTATGACAACGGCACACGGGAGGTGGTGCGGAAGTCCGTGGCGGACAACGGCAGCGTGACCATCCCGCTGGACGGCTCCGCCAAGCTGGAAATCGTGGACAACAGCAAGTATTTCTACGATGTGCCCGCCACGAGCTGGGCGGCGGACGCTGTGGCCTTTGCCAGCGCCCATGAGCTATTCAACGGCACTGGTACAAATCAGTTCAGCCCCAACCTACCCATGAGCCGGGGTATGCTGGCCACCGTCCTGCACAACCTGGAAAGCAACCCCTATCAGCCCTTTACTGGTGTATTTGCCGACGTAAACAGCGGCGCATGGTATGCCGAGGGCGTGGCCTGGGCCGCGGCCAATGGCATCGTGACCGGCTACGGCAACGGGCAGTTTGGCCCCAACGATAACATTACGCGGGAGCAGTTGGCCGTCATGCTGTGGCGGTACGCTGGAAGCCCCGCCGCTGCGGGCAGGGAGCTGCATTTTGCCGACGCATACCGGGCCAGTGATTGGGCGCTGGAGGCCCTGCGCTGGGCTACCCAGAACGGCATTATCAACGGCAAGGGCAGCGGCATCCTGGATCCCACCGGGCAGGCCACCCGCGCGGAGACGGCGCAGATGCTGAAGAACTTTATGGAGAACCAGTAAGCCTATGAAAGCGGGGCGGATTTTCCGCCCCGCTTTCTTTATAAGCTGATTTATGCGTCCTGCGCTTGTCTCTCTTAATCTGCGTTGTCCGCTTCTTCCGCCGCTTGCCTGTCCGGTGGGCTTTCATTGGGGAAATCGACTTGTCACCCGAATTTAACAAGTACCGTAAAAAGACAACCGCATGACACCGAAGTATCATGCAGTCGCTTTCCAGTTTAGAAAACTTCTTTACCAGCCCCGCCCATAAGCCGGGGCCGCTTTTTTATTTGTTTCCGGTGGAGCCAAAGCCCCCCGCGCCCCGCCGGGTATCGTCCAGCTCGTCCACACTCTGGAATTGGGCGGTGAGATACGGGGCGATGACCAACTGGGCAATGCGGTCGCCGCACTCCACCGTGCACGTCTCGCCGCTGTGGTTATGGAGGGATACCATCAGCTCCCCCCGGTAGTCGGCGTCGATCACCCCCACCTTGTTGGCGGGGGCCAGCCCCTGCTTGGTGGCCAGGCCGGAGCGGGCGTACACCAGCCCCACATATCCCTGGGGAATGGCCAGGGCCAGCCCGGTGTGGATCAGCGCCGTCTCTCCAGAGGCAATAATCACCGGGGCGTCGGTGAGGGCATACAGGTCGGCCCCGGCGGCGTCAGCGGAGCCGTAGGCGGGCAGCTTGGCCCGGGGGTCAAGGAGCTTGACGGAAACAGGAGCGGTCATGGCGGGGCCTCCTTTAAATAGATTGAATGGTCATTTCTCCATCCCAGAGGACAGGGGAATTGGCCTCCAGGCTGGCGGGGACGTTCAAAATCCGCTGGTTGGAGGAACCCCGGAAGCGCAGGCTGAGATCCTTTTTCGCCTCGATGAAGGGCCCGTCCACCAGCACGTCAATGTAAGAGAGCATCTCGTCTGTACACTCGCACCGGGCCCGGCTGTCCTTCCACAGCTCCCCGTCCAGCGTATACCCGGAGTAGCACCAGATCTCCTTGGCGGGATAGGCTTCTTTGACCCGCCGCAGCAGGGGGAGCAGGGCCCGCTGGTTGTCCGGCTCAAAGGGCTCGCCCCCCAGCAGGGACAGGCCCTTGATGTGGGCGGGGGAGAGGGCCTGGACGATCCTGTCCTCCTCCGCCCGGGTGAAGGGCTGGCCGTAGTTGAAGTCCTGGGCCTCCTCGTTGAAGCAGCCGGGACAGTGGTGGGTGCACCCGGACACGAACAGCGAAATTCGCACGCCAGGGCCGTTGGCCACATCGGCCCATTTGATGGTTGCGTAGTTCATGAACAATCTCCTTTATGGTGAAAGGAAGGGGCGGCCGGAACGACCGCCCCTTTTGTGTTTTTCTTACAAATGCAGCACCCGCGCTTTAATCTCCCTTGTCTTGCCCTCGTTCCAGAAGTTCTCGCCCAGATAGCCGCAGGTTCGCCGGGTGACGTTCATCTTGGCGTGATCCTTGTTGTGGCAGACCGGGCATTCCCACTCGTTGTCATCGTTGACAATGATCTCGCCGTCGTAGCCGCACACCTGGCAGTAGTCGCTCTTGGTGTTGAACTCGGCGTACTGGATGTTGTCGTAGATGAAGCGCACCACGTCGCGCAAAGCCTCCAGGTTGTGGCGCATATTGGGGATCTCCACGTAGGAGATGCAGCCGCCGCTGGAAATCTTCTGGAACTGGCTCTCGAAGGTGAACTTGGAAAAGGCGTCGATGTCCTCCCGCACGTCCACATGATAACTATTCGTGTAATAGCCCTTGTCAGTTACATCAGGTATTGTCCCAAACCGCTCCTTATCGATGCGGGCGAAGCGGTAGCACAGGCTCTCCGCCGGGGTGCCGTATAGGGCGAAGCCGATGTTGGTCTCCTTCTTCCACCGGTCGGTGGTGGCGCGCAGGTGGTTCATCAGCCGCAGGGCAAAGTCCTCGCCCTCGGGCTCGGTCTGGGAGCAGCCCTTCACCAGCTTGGTGACCTCATACAGCCCGATATAGCCCAAGGAGATGGTGGAGTAGCCGCCGTACAGCAGCTTATCGATGGTCTCGCCCTTGTCCAGCCGGGCAATGGCGCCGTACTGCCAGTGGATGGGGGATACGTCGGAGCGGATGCCCTTCAAGGCGTTGTGGCGGCACATGAGAGCCTCGAAACACAGATTCAGCCGTTCCTCCAGCAGGGGCCAGAACTTGTCCTCGTTCTGGCCGGAGAGGATGCCGATCTGGGGCAGGTTGATGGACACCACGCCCTGGTTGAACCGGCCCTCGAACTTGTAGCTGCCGTCCTCATCCTTCCAGGGGGACAGGAAGGAGCGGCAGCCCATGGGGGAGAACACGTTGCCGGCGTAATGCTCCTTCATCTTCTTGGCGGAGATGTAGTCGGGGTACATCCGCTTAGCGGAGCACTTGACGGCAAGCTCTGTCAAGTAGTCATACTTGCCGCCGGTGAGGTTGTTGCACTCGTCCAGCACGTACACCAGCTTGGGGAAGGCGGGGGTGATGTACACGCCCTTCTCGTTCTTGATGCCCTCCAGCCGCTGGGAGAGGATCTCCTGGATGATGGCGGCATTCTCCTCCATGTAGGGGTCGTCCTCCCGGAGCACCAGGAACAGGGTGACAAAGGGGGACTGGCCGTTGGTGGTCATTAGGGTGTTGATCTGGTACTGGATGGTCTGCACGCCGGAGCGCAACTCGTCGCGGGTTCTGGCCTGGGCCAGCTTCTCAATGGTGGCGTCGTCCAGCTCCGGAGCGGTTTCGCGGGTCTTGCGCACGTACTTCTCATAGGTCAGACGCAGGTACTTGCCCAGGTGGCTCATCTCCACAGACTGCCCGCCGTACTGGTTGGAGGCCACGCAGGAGATGATCTGGGTGACCACGGTGCAGGCCACCTGGAAGCTCTTGGGGGACTCAATGAGCTTGCCGTTGATCATGGTGCCGTTGTCCAGCATATCGCCGATGTTCACCAGGCAGCAGTTGAAGATGTGCTGGACAAAATAATCGGCGTCATGGAAGTGAAGCACGCCCTCGTCGTGGGCCTTGGAGATATGCTCGGGGAGCAGGATGCGGCGGGTCAGATCCCGGCTCACCTCGCCGGCGATGTAGTCCCGCTGGGTGGAGGCGATGGCGGTGTTCTTGTTGGCGTTCTCCTCCGCCAGCTCCTTGTTGTCGTTGCGGATCAGGGAGAGGATGGACTCGTCGGTGGTGTTGGCCTTGCGCACCAGGGCCCGGGTATAGCGGTAGATGATATACGCCTTGGCCAGCTCGTACTTGCCGGCGGCCATCAGCTTAGTCTCCACCATATCTTGTATATCCTCCACCAGCAGGCGCTTGCGGCCCTTGCCCGCCACGGAGTCGGCGATGGCGTCGATGGACGCATCATCGAGGCGGTAGGGCTTGTCCACCGCGGCGTTGGCCTTCTGGATGGCGGCCACGATTTTCGCGCGGTCGAACTCGACGATGGAATCGTCTCTCTTGATGACTTTCATTGGTAGGCTCCCTTCTCAGTCCCTGATACAGCTTTTTGCGCGCTCCCGGGCCAAAACGCAGGGCCCCTTTGACCAAAGCCTGGAGCGGGTCTAACGGAAGGCGCTCTATCATCATACTATATCTTGTGGTTTGTGTCAAGATATACCAGAAATTTTTCGCAAATATTGTATGTGGCTCGTCAAACCCCTTGGAGCGCAAGGGGTCGCGGGTTTTGTGTCTGTTTTGCGGGTCTGGACATAGACTGGAGTGCACCCAGGCGGGCCCTTCGCCCCTTTGGAGGGCCTGCGGGCGGGCCCCGGCCCCGGCCCGCCCGCAGGGCTCCTCGCTTGGGATGGGGCCGATGAAAGGAGCGTATTTCATGAGTCAATTCTATCTGAACGGACCTTCCGTGGGCAGCTCCATGTCCGCAGAGGAGTTTATGGCCGAACCTTGTCAGTGTTCTGGTTCCCAGTCGGGCTGCGGCTGTGACTGCTGCGGGATGGATCACGACTGCCCGGGCGACGACTGCCGCCACGAGCAGGAGTGCCGCTGCCAGCAGATGATCTGCTGCTGCCGCCCGGTTCCCGCACCCCCCAAGCCCCCCGAGGTGGACGAAGCCTGCTGCTGCAAGGAGAGCTTCCGGGCGGCCCTGGGCCTGCTGTGCGACCAGCAGATCTCCAACCTGCTGGACTTCGGCGCGGCGGCCTTTGTCACCAACACCTATGTGGCGGGCGCCGACCTGGATTGCAGGAAGCATTCCGGCCACAGCCGCAGCACCGAGGCCGAGGTGGAGGCCGAGGGCAGGCACCGTCCTCCCTGCCCGTCCTGCTCCGGCGGGGCGTCCGACAACCTGGGAACCCTGTCGGGCAGCTTCCGGCGGTTCGCGCCCTGCAACCGTGACCTGTTGGACATCGAGGCCGAGCTGCACAGCGAGCGGGGCAAGGACTGTGACTTCACCGCCACCCAGGTGTCCCTGTGCGAGCTGGACGCGGTGGTGCTCCAGGGCGCGGCGGCCTGCGCCGAGGGCGACCTGACCGCCGACGAGGTGACGGCGCGGAACTTCCGCTGCCTGCGCCAGCGGATCAGCCAGCGGCTCAACCCCTGCAACGTCTGCGGGCAGGATCAGTGCTCCTGCGCCTGTGACGAGCGGGACTGCTGCTGCGCGGCCGGCCTGCTGGACACCCTGGCCCGGAACAATCTGAGCCGCCGGGTGTCTCTGGCGGCGGGCCTGCTGGTGCTCCAAGACGTGACCCTGCTGGGCACTGTGGGCAGCGTGCTGGTGCTGGCCAACGACGCGGACGACCGGCTGTACTTTGTCTGTGTCAACAGCGTGCAGTTCATCGGGTAAACAAAATCGCGCCCACAGCGCGCGGCGCTGGGCAAACGGATTTTCGCCCCCTCCGCGGTAGCGGAGGGGGCGGCTTTTATGGGTGGCCCGCGACTCAAACTTGCGCGTTATGCTATTCTTCTTTGTAACCGCCCGCGATTTCGATCGGATTCCCGTCAGGATCCATAAAGGTAAAATACCAATATGGTGAAAACACGTGAATGAAGCGAATTGGCGTCAACTGTGCCGCGATTCCCAATTTTTTGATCCGGTCATATTCCGATTTTAAATCCTCGACCCCCAAATTGATGAATACTTTACGGGTATTTGCGTCGTCCGCGATTTTACGCTGATTATCATATAT
>JAIEFH010000222.1 GCA_029067025.1 Oscillospiraceae bacterium
CGGTGGACCTGCTCATCGGCACCCACCGGCTGCTGCAAAAGGACGTGCGTTTCAAAGACTTGGGCCTGCTGGTGGTGGACGAGGAGCAGCGCTTCGGCGTCACCCACAAGGAGCGGCTGAAGGAGATGTCCAAACAGGTGGACGTGCTCACCCTGTCCGCCACCCCCATCCCCCGAACACTGAACATGGCGCTGTCCGGCATCCGGGATATGTCCGCCATCGAGGAGCCCCCCGCCAACCGCCAGCCGGTGCAGACCTACGTGCTGGAGCACGACTGGTCCGTCCTGGCTGACGCCATGCGCCGGGAGCTGGAGCGGGGCGGCCAGGTGTACTACCTCCACAACCGGGTGGACACCATCCAGCGCACCGCCGCCCGCATCCAGGAGATGCTGGGGGAAGGCGCGGTGGTGGCGGTGGGCCACGGCAAGATGACCCAGGAAGAGCTGGGCGACGTGATGACCCGGGTGTCCGACGGCGAGGTGGACGTGCTGGTGTGCACCACCATCATCGAGACGGGCATCGACATCGCCAACGTGAACACCCTCATCATCGAGGACGCGGACAAGATGGGCCTGGCCCAGCTCCACCAGATCCGGGGCCGGGTGGGCCGCTCCGCCCGCCGGGCCTACGCCTACATGACCTACCGCCAGGGCAAGGTGCTCACCGAGATCGCCGCCAAGCGGCTGTCCGCCATCCGGGAGTACGCGGAGTTCGGCTCCGGTTTCAAAATCGCCATGCGTGACCTGGAGATCCGGGGCGCGGGCAACCTCTTAGGCCCGGAGCAGTCCGGCTTCCTGATGAGCGTGGGCTATGATCTGTATTTAAAACTGCTGGAGGACGCGGTGCTTACCGAAAAAGGCGAGGCCCCGGCCCGCCTGCCCGAGTGTACGGTGGATCTGACGGTGGCCGCCTCTATCCCGGACAAGTACGTCCCCTCGCCGGATCAGCGCATGGATCTGTACCGCCGCATTGCCCGCATCCGCACCGCCGAGGACGCCGACGACATGACCGACGAGCTGATTGACCGCTTTGGCGACCCGCCCCGGCAGGTGAACAACCTGATCTCCGTGGCTCTGCTCCGGGGGCAGGGGGCGGCCTGCGCCATCAAGGACATCTCCCAAAAGGCGTCCGGCCTGGTGTTTACCCTGGACAAGTTTGACCTGGAGGCCATTGCCGCCCTGGCGGGGCAGTATCCGGGCCGGCTGCTGTTCTCCCCCGGCGACGTCCCCGCCTTCACCCTGAAGCTGCGAAAGGCGGACGACCCCCTGCGCATGGCCTCCCAGGCGGTGGAGCGGTACGCCGCCCTGCTGCCCTCTCCCGAAACCTGATTTGCATTTCCCGGCCCGTTGATGTATAATACCCTCCAACGGTGCTTGACCCGAAAAATTTTGCCTCGTGGATTGGAGAATAACATGAAAAACTGGAAACGACTTTTGGCCCTGCTGTTGTCTGGGACCATGGCCCTGTCCCTGTTCGCCTGCAAAACTGGGGACAATCAGCCCTCCGGCTACCCGGACGCCGACCCCTCTGAAGAGGTGTCCGCCAACCCTGACGCCAATCCCAGCGCCACCCCGGAGATCGTGGCCGACCTGAGCCAGGGCGTGCTGGAGTTCTCCGCCGGTATGTCCGCCGGGGACACAGTGCTCACCGTCAATGGGGAGGACGTGCCCGCCGACCTATTCCTCTACTGGCTGGACTACAACTGCTATTACTTCATGTCCTACTACGGTATGTTCGGCCTGAGCCTCTCCGACTATACCAACGACATGATCGAGGACTCCGTCTATTTCTGTGTCAGCCAGACCCTGCTGCGCCAAAAGGCGGCGGAACTGGGCTGTCTGCCCACCGACGCCCAGGTCAAGGAGGCCCAGGATTCGCTGGATGACGAGACCCGCGAGATGCTCAAGTCCGGCTACGGCCTCTCGGACGACTCCATCAACGCCCTCTTCCTCTCCAACGCCTACTATGACAACGTGATGGCCGCCCTCACCCACGAGCCTAACGAACAGGAGCTGGACGAGTACCTGGACTCCCAGGGCGTGTTCGCTGTCAAGCACATCCTGCTCAAGACGGTGGATGACAATAACCAGCCTTTGGGGGAGGACGTCATCGCGCACAAAAAGGAAACCGCAGAGCATTTACTCACTCTGCTCCAGGGATGGGATAATTTGCAGTCCCACGCTCCGGAAAACGAAGGGCAAGACCTTGAGGCCAAGTTTGACGAGCTGATGAACGAGTACAGCGAGGACGGCGGTCTGGCCACCAACCCGGACGGCTACGTCTTTGACGGCACTTCCTCCCTGGTGGGCGGCTTCCGTGAGGCCGCTCTGGAACTGGAAATCGGCGGGCTGTCCGGCATTGTGGAGACGGACTACGGCTACCACATCATGCTCCGTCTGCCCCTCACCGAAGAGACAAAGGCTGAATACGGGGCAAACTTCCGCGACGACGCCATGAACGACCTTGTCGCACAGTGGGGGGACGCGGCGGATGTCACCCGGGCGGACGCCCTGTCCACCCTGGATCCCGAGGACTTCTACAACCGCCTCGCCGCGTATCAGCAGGCCCTGTACGGGGAGGAAAAGGGCCAAGGTTGACAAAAGCCCCCGCGTCTGGTATCATCTCCCTGTGATAGGGGAGTAATCGGCGGGGCTTCGTCCCGTTGCAAACGCCAACAGCAAGGTGAAGGACCGTCATTCGGCTTTGCCGAACGACCGGTCCGGCAGTCTGCCGACTGCCCGCCTGGTCTTGCATGAAACGATGAGACTTATCCACAGCGTCATGCTGTGGATAAGTCTTTTTTTGTTTCCCCGCTTGTCCCCCTTCCCTATCATTCGACCCCGGCAATCCGTATCATAGGAAGTACAGAAAAGGAGTGTTGGACTTATGAGCCAATGGTACGCTAAACCCGCCGCCCAGGTGCTCCACGAGCTGGACACCAGTCAGAGTTCCGGCCTCACCCCCCGCCAAGGGGAGGAGCGGCTGGAGAAACACGGCCCCAACAAGCTGGCCGGGGCCAAGAAGCAATCCCTCGCCGCCCGCTTTTTCGGGCAGATGAAGGATCCCATGATTCTCGTCCTGCTGGCCGCGGCGGCGCTGTCCCTGCTGTCCTCCGGCGGGGAGGACTGGATCGAGGCCCTCATTATCCTGGTCATCGTGGTGGTGAACGCCTGCATTTCCATCTCCCAGGAGGACAGCGCGGAAAAAGCGCTGGAGGCATTGCAGAAGATGTCCGCCCCCCTTGCCAAGGTGATCCGAGGCGGACAGCAGATCCGGCTGGAGACGGACGCCCTGGTGCCCGGCGACATCATCGTGCTGGAAGCGGGCGATTTAGTCCCCGCCGACGCCCGCATTTTGGAGTGCGCCAATTTGAAGGCGGATGAATCCGCTATGACCGGCGAGTCCGTCCCGGTGAACAAGCAGGCGGACGAGGTGCTGCCCCCGGAGACCGTCCTGGGCGACCGGAGCAACATGGTGATCTCGTCCACCGTCATCACCAATGGCCGTGCCCTCTGTGTGGTGACGGGCACCGGCATGGACACCGAGGTGGGCCGCATCGCCGGTATGCTCATGGGGGAAGAGGACACCTCCACCCCCCTCCAGCGCAAGCTGGCGGAGATCTCGAAAACCCTGTCCTTTGTCTGCCTCGCCGTGTGCGCGGTGATGTTCGGCGTGGGCCTGCTCTACCACCGCCCCATCCTGGAAATGCTCATGGCGGCGGTATCCCTGGCGGTGGCCGCCATCCCGGAGGGCCTGCCTGCCATCGTCACCATCGTGCTGGCCCTGGGCGTCCAGCGGATGGTCAAGCACAACGCCATCGTGAAAAAGCTGCCCGCGGTGGAGACGCTAGGCTGCGCCGGGGTGATCTGCTCGGACAAGACGGGCACCCTGACCCAGAACCGCATGACGGTGAAGCAGGTGTGGACTTCCGGCGACCGCCACCGGAAGGAGGCGCTGACCATCGGGGCGCTGTGCAACGACACGGTGCTGACGGTCGGTGAGGACGGCAAGCCGAAAACCACCGGCGACCCCACCGAGACCGCCTTTGTGGACGCCGCCCTGTTGGACGGGCTGGACAAAAACGCCATGGAGCGGGAGTTCCCCCGGGTATCCGAGCTGCCCTTTGACTCCGACCGCAAGCTGATGAGCACCGTCCACCCCTTAAGCGGCAAGTCCGGCAAATACCGGGTGATGGTCAAGGGCGCGCCCGACGTGCTGCTCTCCCGGAGCACCCACATCCTGGCGGGTTCCCCGGTTCCCCTCACCGCCGCCCTGGCCCGGGACGTGGAGGCCGCCAACGGCTCCATGGCGGAGCAGGCCCTGCGCGTCCTCGCCTGCGGGTATAAAGACATCGAAAAATTACCCAACGGCAACCCCACCAGCGAGGAATTGGAGACCGGCCTGACCTTTGTGGGGCTGGTGGGCATGATCGACCCGCCCCGCATGGAGGTCAAAGACGCGGTGGCCC
>JAIEFH010000223.1 GCA_029067025.1 Oscillospiraceae bacterium
GACGGTAAAGAAGGCGGTGCGGGAGCTGATGGCCCTGTCCGGCGAGGACAAGCCGGACTACAACGACAAGAATCTGTCCCAGATGACCAAGGTCCAGCGCCTGGAGGCCATTGCCAGCCTGGAGAAGCAGATGAAGGAGGCGGCGAAGATGCTCGAATTTGAAGTTGCTGCCGCCCTGCGGGATCAGATCATCAAGCTGCGGGGAGAGGGGAAATAAATGTCCAAGCAAAAAGAGGAAAAAACCAACGTCATGCGGGTTTTAGACCAGAAAAAGGTGCCCTACACCGCCCACACCTATCCCGTCGGCGAAACCGCCCCTGACGGCGTGACGGTGGCCCAAATGCTGGGCCAGGACCCCGCCGCTGTGTTCAAAACACTGGTGGCAAAGGGGGCTTCCGGCGGGTACTACGTGTTCGACATCCCGGTGGCGGACACCCTGGACTTAAAAAAAAGCCGCGAAAGCCGTGGGCGAGAAGTCCATCGCCATGCTGCCCGCCCGTGAGCTGCTGCCCCTGACTGGGTATGTCCACGGCGGCTGTTCCCCGGTGGGGATGAAAAAGCGGTTCCCCACCGTGTTCCATGAGAGCTGTCTGGAGCAGGAAACCATCTGCGTGTCCGCCGGGAAGGTAGGCTTCCAGGTGGAGGTAAAGCCCGCTGACCTCATCGCCCTGGTGGGCGCATCGACGGCGGATCTGATTGTGGAGGGATAGAGAGATGACAGCACAATCCAACAAAATCATGGCCGAAATGCAGGTACGCAAGTCCAAAAAGCAAAAGAAAAATTTCCGCGCCTGGCTGTGCGGGGAGCTGGAGGCGGCGGGGTACGCCCCCACGGTGGAAAAGGGCTTCGCCGCCCGGAACGTGGTGGTGGGCGACCCGGATAAAGCCCAGGTGCTGCTCACCGCCCACTACGACACCCAGCCCGTCCTGCCCATCCCCAACTTCATCACACCCCGGAACCTGTTTTTCTTTGTGCTCTATCAGATCGCCATCGTGCTGCCGCTGTTCATCGTACTCGGCGTGGTGGAGGGCCTGCTGATCTCCTTCGCACCCAAGGCGGTGCTGTGGTGGCTGATGCCCCTGGCCTCCATGGGCATCGGCGTCTTTTTCATCTGGTGGATCATGGACGGCAAAGCCAACCGGCACACCGCCAACGACAACACCAGCGGTGTACTCACGCTGCTGGAAACCGCCCTGGCCCTGCCTCCTGAGCACCGGGAGCGGGTGTGCTTCGTGTTCTTCGACAACGAGGAAAAGGGGATGTTCGGCTCCGCCGCCTTCGCAAAGAAGCACAAGCAGGTGAAGAAACACACCACCGTGCTCAATTTCGACTGCGTATCCGACGGGGACTCCATCCAGTTCTTCCCCCAGAGAAAGCTGAAGAAGGACGAGTCCGCCCTCCAGCGCATCGAAGCCGCCTTCCTCCCCACCAGGGGCAAAGAAGTGCAGGTAGTGCGGGGGTTCAGTATGTATCCCTCCGACAACGCCAACTTCAAGCGGGGCGCGGGGGTGTGCGCGCTGAAGCATAAGAAAGTAATTGGCTACTACATGGATCGCATCCACACCAACAAGGACACCGTGCTGGACAAGGCCAATATCGCCCTGCTGCGGGACGGGGCCCTGCGATACATCGCCGGGCTGGACGGATAAGGAGGCGCGGAGATGGAGTATTTGAAAGAACACTGGAACGAGATGAGCCGGGGCCGGCGGATCATCCTGCTGCTGCACCCCATCCTGTTTGTCCTGTCCCTGATCCTGTTCCTGACCCTTGGGCAGCAGCAGGCAGTCTCCTACGGGAACGGATACCTGCGCTATGAGCAGCAGGGGGACGCCGACGTCTATTCCGGGAAGGCGGACGGCCACAAGGTCAAATATGTGGTCTCCCCCGATTCGGTGGTTGAGTTCTGGCTGGATGGGTCATTGGACAGCACCTACACCGTCACCGAGGACCCCACCGCTATCCCTGAGACAAACGAGGCCGCCGTGCTCGGCGGTCCGGAAAACCTCACCGGCATTGAGATTCGAAAGGGAAACGATGTATGGTTCCGGGGCGCCTATCCGACTTACTACTCATATTTCTGGCTGCTGGACGAAAATGGGCAGAGCGATGTCTCCGACTCCATTGTGATCGTGGGGGCCTCGACCCCAGCCCCTACCCCAAAAAATATTCTCAGCTTCGTCCAGGGGCCGGAGGTCTCCAGCCGGGGTCAGCTTGAGTTCATCCTGTGGGGCCTGCTGCTCAGCGCCATATGCCTTGCCTCCCTCTTGTTTGAGGATCAGCTGTTCCGCTGGGACCTGGCCTTCCGGGTACGGGATCCCTACAGCGCCGAGCCGTCGGAGTGGGAGCTGTTCTCCCGCTGGGTGGGCTGGGTTATCGTGACGGGGGTGGCTGCGCTGGCCTATGCCCTGGGCTCCGGGCTGTTTCACTAGGTTTCCCGACGCCACGGCCCAGGCAAGAGCTGTTTTTAAGGAGGACAAACCCATGAAATATGAATGGCTGGACAAATATCTGCTGGACAAGCCCGGCGCGGAAAAGGACTACAAACTGGAGTGGGGCTGGCACCGCTACATGGTGCGGGGCAAGCTGTTCGCCGCCGTCTGCTCCCCGCGGGGGATGAAGGACGAGCGCTACAACGACCACGACCTGGTGAATTTGAAGTGCGACCCCCGGCTGGCCGAGGCCTTCCGGGAGCAGTATCCCGAAATTCTGCCCGGCTTCTACTGCGACAAGCGGCTGTGGGTGGCCGCCCTGCTTGACGGGGATCTTCCCGATATTGTGCTGAAGGATTTGTGCGATATGTCTTACGAGCTGGTGGTGTCCAAGCTGCCCAAGTACGTCCAGAAGGAGCTGAAGGGCGAGTGACCGCCCACAGAGGAAGGAGCGTTCGATATGGCATTCGTATCCCTGTTTTTTATCTTTTTGCTGTGGCCCGTGTGGATCGTCATGATCGCCTTGGCCTTCATCCTGCCCTGGCTGGGCATGGCGCTGACCACTGTGGCGGCCATTCTGCTGGCGGTCAACGCGGGCTTTCTGGCCCTGCTGCTGTTCATCCGCGCCAAATGGAAGGCCACTGGGCGGATGGATAAGAATTTTATTGACAGCTATGAGGGATGGAAGCATTATGGCCTGCTGTCGGCGAAAGTACTGCTCACCGCCGGCGTGATTTGGGAAATCCTTGTGGTGCTGGTATGCGCCGCCCTGCTTATTTTCCAGCCCTGGAACGCCATTTTGCCCAGTGCGTTTGTTGGCTGAATGGCTTGATAAATCTGGAAAGATCAGGAGACTGACACACAATGGGGTTTCTGTTTTTTACTTTGCTCCTGCTTCCGGCGATGCTGCTGTACGTTTTGGTGACCGCGCTGCTTGCGCCCTTCATGCCCGTGCTCCAACCCTTCCTGGATTGGCTCAATACGCCGGGCGTGTTTTACCGGATCTCTCAACTCATAATCGCGGTCAATCTGCTGCTTTTCGTTGTCCTGCTGGTGGTGCGCTTCAAATGGAAGCGGGCCGGAAAACTGGAATGGGGCTACATCCACAGCGTCCAGGGCTGGCCGCGCCTGTGGCGAAAACTGGTCAGGCTCGTTTTGTCCTGGGGGCCCCTCTGGGTGCTGGCGTGGGCCGCCGCTTTTTGCGTTTCCATCCTGGCGGGGTTTATCCCCCCGCCTCCATAGGCGGACAACAAAAAAGTGTTGACATTAAAAATATGTTTCATTATTCTATGTTCGGGCCAAAATTCAACAGAAACTAAGGAGAAATATCCATGCAGGATAAAATCGTCATCAAAGGCGCACGGGAAAACAACCTGAAAAACATTGACGTCACCATCCCCCGGGACAAGCTGGTGGTCTTGACCGGGCTGTCCGGGTCGGGCAAATCCTCCCTGGCCTTTGAGACGCTGTACGCCGAGGGCCAGCGGCGGTATGTGGAGTCCCTGTCCTCCTACGCCCGGATGTTTTTGGGCCAGATGGAGAAGCCGGACGTGGACTACATCGAGGGCCTGTCCCCCGCCATCTCCATCGACCAAAAGACCACCAGCAAAAACCCCCGCTCCACCGTGGGCACGGTGACGGAGATCTACGACTATCTGCGCCTGCTGTGGGCGCGGGTGGGCACCCCCCACTGCCCCAACTGCGGCAAGGAGATCAAGCAGCAGACCATCGACCAGATCATCGACCAGGTGATGACGCTGCCCGAGGCCACCCGTATCCAGGTGCTGGCCCCCGTCATCCGTGGCAAGAAGGGCGAGCACAACAAGGTGTTCGAGGACGCGCGCAAGTCCGGCTACGTCCGCGTCCGCGCCGACGGTTCCTTATACGACCTCACCGAGGAGATCAAGCTGGACAAGAACCGCAAGCACTCCATTGAGATCGTGGTGGACCGTCTGGTTATCCGGGAGGACATCACCCGGCGGCTCACCGACAGCGTGGAGGTGGCCTCCAACCTGTCCGGCGGCATCGTCATCATCAATGTGCTGGGGGACGAGGAGCGGGACATCCTGTTCTCCCAGAATTACGCCTGTGAGGACTGCGGCGTGTCCATCGACGAGCTGACTCCCCGTATGTTCTCCTTCAACAACCCCTTTGGGGCCTGCCCCACCTGCACCGGTCTGGGCAGCCAGATGAAGATCGACCCCGACCGCATCATCCCCAACCGCTCCCTGTCCATTTTGGAGGGGGCCATCACCGCCTCCGGCTGGAACCACATCAAGTCCGACGGCATCTCCCGGATGTACTTCGACGCGCTGGCGAAAAAGTACAAGTTTAAGCTCACCGACCCGGTGGAAAAGCTGTCCGACGAGGTGATGGACATCATCCTCTACGGCACAAAGGGGGAAAAACTGACCCTGAACTACGACCAGCCCCGGGGTAAGGGCACGCTGTACCAGCCCTTTGAGGGCATTGTGAACAACCTGGAGCGCCGCTACCGGGAGACCCAGTCCGACGCCATGAAGCGGGAGATCGAGGAGTGCATGAGCGAGTGCCCCTGTCCCACCTGCCAGGGTAAGCGGCTCAAACGGGAGGCGCTGGCGGTCACCGTGGGGGGCAGCTCCATCCACGAGTTCTGCGAGAAGCCGGTGGACGAGGCCCTGGCCTTCCTGGACACCGTCACCCTCACCGAAACGCAATCCATGATCGCTGACCAGATTTTGAAGGAGATCCGTTCCCGGCTGGGCTTTTTGCGCTCGGTGGGGCTGCAATACCTGACCCTCACCCGCCAGGCGGGCACCCTGTCCGGCGGCGAGAGCCAGCGCATCCGGCTGGCCACCCAGATCGGCTCCTCCCTGATGGGGGTGCTGTATATCCTGGACGAGCCGTCCATCGGCCTGCACCAGCGGGACAACGATCTGCTGCTGGGCACCTTAAAGCATCTCCGGGATCTGGGCAACACCCTGATCGTGGTGGAGCACGACGAGGACACCATGCGGGCCGCCGACTACATCGTGGACATCGGCCCCGGGGCGGGCGTCCACGGCGGCCAGGTGGTGGCCTGCGGCACCGCCCAACAGGTCATGGACACCCCCGGCTCCGTCACCGGCGACTACCTGGCGGGGCGGAAGAAGGTGCCCGTACCCACGCAGCGGCGGGCAGGGAACGGCCATACCCTCACCGTCCAGGGGGCGGCGGAGAACAATCTGCGGCACATCGACGTGGGGTTCCCCCTGGGGACGTTTATCGCCGTCACCGGCGTGTCCGGCTCGGGCAAGTCCTCCCTGGTCAACGAGATTTTGTATAAGCGGCTGGGCGCGGAGCTGAACCGCACCAAGGCCCGCCCCGGCAGACACGACGGCATGGAGGGCATCGAGCATCTCGATAAGGTCATCGCTATCGACCAGTCCCCCATCGGC
>JAIEFH010000224.1 GCA_029067025.1 Oscillospiraceae bacterium
CTGGAAGATGTTGCACATCATCTGTGCCATCTCCGCACGGGTGATCTCGCCCTTGGGATTCAAACGGCCATCGTTATAGCCGCTGATGTATCCGCGCTCCACCATGGCGGAAACGCTGTCTGCGGCCCATGCGCCCACCTCGTTCCGGTCAGGGAACCGGGAGAGGGCGGAGTTACCAGCAGAGGGCAGGCAGACCGTCCGGGCCAGCACCACGATAGCCTGTTCACGGGTGATGTTGTCCTCCGGTCCCATGCGGCCCACGGAGTACCCGGCAAAGGTCCCCATGTTCACCGCCTGGGCGATGTAGTCATAGTACCAGCTCCCACGGGTCACGTCCGTGTAGCGGGAAATATCCGCGCTTTTGTAGGTCCCGAAAAGCCGGTCGATCATAGCGGCCATCTGAGCGCGGGTCAGGTGGCCGTCCGGGTTCAGCTTGTCCTCGGACGTGCCGACCATCACGCCGTTGTCCACCGCCCACGTCAGGGCTTCATAGGCCCAATGGCCGTAGGCGTCGCCGTAGTCGGTGATCTTGTTGCTGCTGGCGGCATGAGCGTTGACAGCCAGCAGGCTGACCATCATTACCGCCGCCAGAAACAGGGATAAGAAATGCTTGATATTGGGAAATTTGATGCTCATGCGTCCTCCTTTCAGTTTTTAGAATTTTTTGGGGGCCGCTATGCACTAAGGCGGAACCAGCAGGCGGCGGAGTAAGTACCGGGTCATTCTTTCTCGCAGCCTCCTTCCTCGTCCGGCAGGGCAAAGTATGTCTCAAACTCCTTCCGCTGGGCATCCGTCAGGGAGGCGAAGTGTTCCCCCTCGAAGCTGCACAGCAGGAAGGTCCCGGCGATAAAGTCCCGGTTATCCGTGGGGTTCTCCCGGTTGGGCATCAGGCCCATGTTCTTGCCCTCGCTGTTGCAGATCAGCATAACCCGCTGGGGCAGGTAGCACCCGGCCTCAATGGGTCCGCCCACGATCTTCTGAAAGGCTTCCAGCGTGTCCTCTACCTGGGCGGGATAGGGGCTTTTTCCGGGTTCTACCACCAGAATATCAATTTTGTTCGTCATACATTGTCCTCCGTTTCGTTTATATTCCAGCAGCGTCCTGGGCCAGATCGTGGCTGACCAGGGACGCATAATACTGGCCGATGGTTGTGGGCGCGTTGTAAAGCGCCGCAAGGGTGTACGCCTTGATGTTCTTCACCAGCGTGGTGTTCTGGCTCAGACTGTCGTAGACATAGGCGATATGCTCATGGTTGAGTTTCAGAAAACGGCTCTTGACCACGCCGGTGGCAACTTCGTCCCCGGC
>JAIEFH010000225.1 GCA_029067025.1 Oscillospiraceae bacterium
GCCTACACCATGCCGGACTGATATGGCCGTTACCTCTATCTGGCCCATCAAGGGGCGCGTGGACAGGGTGATAAACTACGCCCGGAACCCGGAAAAGACCACCGAGGGCAGCTATGAGGAACTGGCGTCCCTCCACGCTGTTGGCGATGTGCTGGAGTACGCCGCAAACGACATGAAAACCGAGCGCCGCTCCTATGTGTCCTGCCTGAACTGTGAAGAAGAAACTGCCGCCCATCAGTTTATCGAAACGAAAAAGCTATGGCAGCGCATATCGGGCCGGGACAAAATGGGGGGCCGTGTCTGTTTCCACGGCTATCAGTCCTTCAAGGCCAATGAGGTCACAGCGGAGATCGCCCATGAGATCGGCGTCAAGCTGGCGCAGGAGTTGTGGGGCGACCGCTTTGAAGTGGTGGTGGCTACCCACTGCAACACCGGCCATTATCATAATCACTTTGTTCTGAACTCCGTTTCTTTTGCGGATGGGCTGAAATTTGATAATACTCCCGCCGACTATGCCCGTATGCGGGAGGTGTCAGACCGGCTCTGCCGGGAGTACGCCATCTCTGTCATTGAAAACCCCGGAGGGCGGGCCAAGAGTTACGGCGAGTGGCAGGCGGAGCAGAACAGCAAGCCCACCCACAGGGGCACCATCCGGGCCGACATTGACCGGGCCATCCGCGCTTCCACCACCGAACGCGACTTCCTCCGGGTGATGGGTGAGATGGGCTACCAGCTCAAAACACGGGGCAAGGGTGGGAAGCCCCTGAAATATCCGGCCCTGAAACCGCCAGATGCAAGCGGCTACTTCCGTTTCCACAAGCTGGGTGAAGGCTACTCGCTGGAGCAGATCAAGGAACGCATTTTACAGAACATCCAAAAGCAAGTCCCATTCCCGGAGGTAGAGCATAGACCACCCCGGCGCTACCGGGTGCGGGGCAAACCCCGAAAGAAAGTCACCGGCCTGCGGGCGCTGTACTTCCGTTACTGCTATGAACTCCACATCATCGTCAAACGACCGGCATCCGTCAAACGGGTGTCTTTTTTGTTGCGTGAGGATATAGCCAAGCTGGACAGGCTGGACGCTGAAACCCGATTTTTGGGCAAGCGGCACATCGGCACCATCGGAGAACTGACCGCCCACCGGGAAACGGCATCGGCGGAGATCGACACCCTGACCGGCCAGCGTCAGGAACTCCGAAAGGAACTGCGGCGGCTCAACCGGCAGGGCGAC
>JAIEFH010000226.1 GCA_029067025.1 Oscillospiraceae bacterium
TCTCTTAATAGAACTATGATAATTCCTTAAATTCGCTAAGTTGCATTTATTCGGCGGCAGAGCTGTAGGTTAGCCGTTTCAGGTGGTCGGTTCCACCGTCAACGGTCACGCTCCCGCATTGACACCGCACCAAATCATACCGATATGTCGGTGTGATGATGCTGCCGCAACGCTTACACTGAATTTGATTGATCGGGATTTTCTTCATCCTGCACTTTTTTCATGAAATAGGCGGCGTTGGTTCGCATACCAGCGCCGCCCCTTTTCACAAAATACCTGCTTTTCTCAGATAACCCACACTGTCATAGCAGCCCCGGAAGTACACCGCCTCCAGCTCGATCTCCGTGCGCTGGTTCCGCAGGCTGGCAATCTCGATCACCGCCGCACATTCTTCCTCCGTCAGTGCGGACACGTCCTCCCGGTCGTACAGCCCCATCACCTTGGGATATTTGTCATAGATGGCGCTGATCCTCTCGTGAATGGCGCGGTAGTTTGCGTCTACCTTGGGCAGCTTCGCCACCACCATACTCAGATACTCACGGAAGTCCACTCCGTCGGCCTCCGCGAACGCCTCAAAATCAAACGGTTCACTCATTAGCGGCACCCTCCTTCAAATGTTGTCCCTATTATATGCCATCATGGGCAGCAGCTCAAATGTGCGAATTATTTTTTCTACACATGAACTATATCCGTATTCTACGGTTATAGAATATTATAATATCCCCTTGCAATGATTACAATAGGTTTCACAGAACTTGTTGTAATGGAGGGGCCTCATGGATCGTGAACTTGATTACAAGGCTATCGGTAAGCGGGTGAAGATCGCCCGTATCAAGGCTGACATGAAGCAGGAACACGTCGCGGAAAAAACAGGTCTGTCCCCCACCCACATCAGCAACATCGAAACCGGCATCACAAAGGCCAGCCTTGCCGCCCTCGTCAGCGTAGCGAACGCCTTGGGTGTTACGGTTGACGATTTTCTTTGCGACAACCTGATACACGCAAGGGTGCAGTTTGAACGGGATATTGCAGAGCTGATCGAGGACTGCGACGATTATGAAATCCGCATGGTGAAGGACATGACCGAGGCGTTGATAACCACGCTTCGGCGGGACGCCCACCTGCGGCAATGATACAACAAATTATGTACGGGGGCAAGTCTGCGGCTTGCCCCCGTTTTGTTGGTTAGCGGTCCCGGTCGGATTTGTCCTGGACCGGGGGTGGGGCGCTCTCATCCGGCTCCCCGTCCACGATCTCATTTTCCTTCTTATCCATATTGAGCAGGATATTGAGTTCATCCAAACGTGCCATTTTTCTTTTCAGCTCGTCCTCTTTGGCAAACGGCTTCTCTACTTCTGCTTTGGCGTTGGTAAGCTGAACATTCGTATTTTCAAGCTGTTCCCGGTTGGCAATCAGCCGTTCTTCCATGGTGCCCAGCACATTGTCCAGACGCAGGATATTTCCGTAAATATCTGTGCCCAGGGTGGCGGTGTGATGGAGCGCCCCTTTCATGGTGATCTGGTACTCCCGGCTGAAATTGTTAAAACTGAGATCCATGTCAAAGCCCCGGTACTGGCCCAGGGGGACAGAATCGGGGCTGGTCATAGCTTTGCAGGCGGCAAGGATGGCACTGCCCGCCGCCTTTTTGTCGGTGTAGACGGTTCCCTCCACCGTCATGGGAGAAAAGCCGTCCTCATTGGGATGGGTGTTCTCTTTCAGACGGGTCATATCAGCAGTGAAACCCTCAATGCGCTGTTCAAAGGACGCGATTTTCCGAGGCAGTTCCTTGATGACCTGGTCCTCCAAAGCATACCGCTGGCTCAAATGGTTGGCTTTCAATAATTTTAGCCGCTGAACCTCAATATCCAGGTCCATCTTCTCCTTGATGTGGGGATTTCCAGTACACAATGCCTTAATTTCAGCATAGGACAGGGCGGTTTCGTCAATGTCCTCCGCCGAGCGCACCGGGGATTTGCTGGTCATGATCTGCCCAATGAATTTCTGCTTACCCTCCACAAGCTGATAGAGATAGCTGTCGAAGGTGTTCTCGGTGACGTAGGTGTAAATATCCACCTCGCTATTCTCGTTTTTCTGCCGAATGATGCGGCCCTCCCGCTGCTGAAGGTCTGAGGGTCGCCACGGACAATCTAAATGATGGAGTGCAATGAGTTTGTGTTGGACGTTGGTCCCAGCTCCCATTTTCTGTGTGGAACCGAGCAGGACGCGGATTTGCCCGGAACGAACTTTCCCGAACAGCTCCGCCTTTTTCACTTCCGTGTTGGCGGTGTGGATATAGGCGATTTCTTCCGCTGGGATGCCTTTGGCAATCAGCTTGTCCCGCAGGTCGTCATACACATTCTGAAATGGGGCCATTTCAAAGGTCCCTTCTTCGTTCTCCGTCATTTCAATGGGACGATCCTTTCCGGGCGTGGACAAATCGCAAAAAATCATTTGTGTGGATTTCTGATCTGCCGTGCGCTGCCAAATCTCAAAGACATTTTCGGCACAGGCATTTATCTTGCTGGTGTCACTGTCCGGCAGCATGGGGTTGAGCAGCCGCTGGTCCAGCGCCAGCTTTCTCCCGTCATTGGTAATGAGCAGCATATTATCCTCGCTGCTGTCCACCATCCTGTTGCGGACACGCTCGGCCCGCGCACCCAATGCCGCCACCATCTCCTTTTGTTGTTCGGAGGGTTTCAGGACAACATTGTGGTAATTTGCCTTGGGAACAGGGAGATTGAGCATATCTGCCGTCTGAATGTCCGCCACTTCCTTGAACATGGCCATCAGCTCCGGCAGATTGTAGAACTTGGCGAACCGGGTTTTGGCCCGGTAGCCGGTGCCCTCCGGGGCCAGCTCTATGGCGGTGACGGTTTCCCCAAAGGTGGACGCCCAGGCATCAAAATGAAGCAGCTCCTTTTCCTGCAACAATCCATGCTGTAAATATTTCTGCATGGTGTACATTTCCACCATTGTGTTGCTGATAGGTGTGCCCGTGGCGAAAATGACGCCCCGGCCCCCGGTCAGCTCGTCTAAATAGCGGCACTTCATATAAAGGTCGCTGGACTTTTGTGCCTCGGTCTGGCTGATGCCGCCCACGTTCCGCATTTTAGAAAAAGCGGCGAGGTTTTTATAATAATGTGCTTCATCCACAAACAGCCGGTCAATGCCCAATTCCTCAAACGTCACCACATCATCCTTACGGCTCTGGTCATTCAGTTTGTCCAACTTGGCGTCGATGGACTTTCTCGTGCGCTCCAATTGTTTGACAGAAAAGCGGTCGCCGTGATTAGACTTCAATTCTGCGATGCCGTCCAGAATTTCCCGTTGCTGTTGTTCTAAAAGGTGACGCTGGCGCTCTACGCTCATGGGGATTTTCTCAAACTGCGAGTGTCCGATGATGATGGCGTCATAGTCGCCGGTGGCGATCCTGCCGCAGAAACGCTTACGGTTTTTCGTTTCAAAGTCCTTTTTGGTTGCCACCAGGATGTTGGCAGAGGGATAGAGCTGCAAATACTCCGCAGCCCATTGTTCCGTCAGATGGTTGGGCACCACGAAAAGAGATTTCTGGCACAGCCCCAGGCGTTTACTCTCCTGTGCCGCTGCTACCATTTCAAAGGTCTTGCCAGCGCCAACCACATGGGCCAGCAGGGTATTCCCACCGTAAAGAATATGAGCGATGGCGTTGACCTGATGGGGCCGCAGGATGATTTCCGGGTTCATACCCACAAAATTGATGTGGCTCCCGTCATACTCGCGGGGACGGATGCTGTTGAATTTCTCGTTGTACAGCTTCGTCAGCCTTTCCCGGCGCTGGGGGTCCTTCCAAATCCAGTCCTGGAATTCCTGCTTGATAAGTTCCTGCTTGCCCTGGGCGATGGCGGTTTCCTTTTTGTTCAGGACAGCGGTTTTCTTTCCGTTTCCATCCTCAACATAATCAAAAATCCGCACATCTCGCAGATTCAGCGTTTCCTCAATGATCTTATAGGCGTTGGCGCGGGCGGTGCCGTAGGTGTTCTGAGCTTTGATATTGGACTTGTCATAAGACTTGCCCTCTACGTTCCATTCGCGGGTATATTGGGAATGATGAACTTTGATATTCCATCGCGCATAATTGGGGGTATCCAGCAGCTCGTACATGAATTGCTGGACTACACCAATGGGGAGCCAGTCCGCCCCCAGCCGCACGGAAATCTCGCTGGCGGTCAGGTCTACCGGCTGCACCCCTTCCAGAGCCAGGACATTGACGACATAATCCTCCGGGTACAGTTCGGCGCTCCGCTTGGCTCGTTCCAGCTTTTCCCGCACGTTGCCGGAAAGATATTCATCAGCGGTCAGGTACTTCTCGACGGTGCCATTCCCGTAACCGTGCATGGGATTCAGAAAAATCACGCCGGTCAGGTCGGTGTATATTTCCTGCTCGGTCTTGCCTGTCAGCTCCATCATATAGGGCATATCCACCTTTGCCTTTTCAGCCAGTGACACGGCCAGAGCTTCGGAGGCCGTGTCCACGCTGGTGACGGTCACCTTCTGCTTGATGGTGCGCTTGGTGAACATATCTGCTTTGCGGACAAAATTGCGCTCATCGTCCAGCACTTCCAGAGAGGACAGCAGGAAGTAGGCGCTGTCCATGCTGAACGCGGTGCTGTTGGCGCGGGAGTTAATACGCCCATATTTTTTCACAAAGGTGTCGTACAGGGAATTCAGCTTCTGCTGCTCAGCTCGGATGTTCTCATCGGGCCAATCGTCGGTCTGGTATTCGATCAGCGTCCGCACACAGTCTCGGATGCCGATCAGTCCCTTGATGCGGTTTGCAGCTGTGACAGACACCTCCACCGGGTTCATGATGCTGTTTTCCCGATAGTACACCTGCCCATCCACCACGGTGTAGCTGAAATTCCGCACCTCCGGGTCGGCAGGGATGGACTTGTCCTCGCCCTCCGCCTCCGGGTCGTCCATCACATACTCGGTGATAGAGCCTTGGATGTTCTGGATAGCGGCGGCAAGCTGTTCCTCCAGGTCTTGTCCCTCAAAGGGCATACAGCTTGTCTCCCGGCTGTTGCCGTACATCATATCGTCAAAGACCATTTCTCCCAGCACCATTTCTGGGTGATCAAGAAAATATTGGTTGATGGGGACGCCGGTTTCCGTCTGTCCTAAATGCACCCATTCCGGCTCGGCGCTCACCAGCTTATCCCGCCTTTGCAGGAAAATAATATCCGTCGTTACCTTTGTACCTGCATTGGACAAAAATGCGTTGTTGGGCAAACGGATTGCCCCCAGCAGATCCGCCCGCTCTGCGATATACTTGCGAACGTCCGCCCGCTTCTTATCCAGCGTCCCCTTGCTCGTGACAAAAGCCACGACCCCGCCGGGACGCACCTTATCCAGCGTCCGGGCAAAGAAATAATCGTGGATCAGGAAATGGTTCTTGTCATACCGCTTATCCTTCAGGGTGTAGCTCCCAAAGGGGACGTTGCCGATAGCGAGGTCAAAAAAACTGTCTGGGAGGTCTGTTTTTTCAAACCCCTGGACAGCAATGGAGGATTTTTGATAGAGCTGCTGGGCGATGCGGCCAGTGATGGAGTCCAACTCCACCCCGTACAGTTTACTATCTGCCATACCTTCCGGTACAAGGCCAAAGAAATTGCCGATGCCGCAGGATGGCTCCAGAATATTGCCAGTGCGAAAGCCCAGATTTTCCACGGCCTGATAGATCGCCTTAATGACGATGGGAGTGGTATATAGCGGCATACATAGTCGGATTGGCGACCGTCAAACCGCCTGACCCGTATCTTGTCACCGTCCTTGATCCTGAACTTCTCCTTGTAATGTGGAGTAATGAAGCGGATGCCCTTTTCAGCCTGTTTCATATGGCTGTCCAGCCAGTCCCGCCGATAACAGTAGATGAACAGGTTTTCCTCCCCCTTATAGGGATTCAGCTTTATAAGGTAAGAATACTGCGCTGTATCCGCCCGGAAACCAAACGCAAATCCGTCATTAAAGCTGCTATCCGGGTGCTCCCGGCAAAAACCCTCCATGGCGTCACGGCTTTTCAGAAAACCGCCGTACTGCTCATCGCCCACCAGGGCGTTCAGGACGTTTTCAAACTCGCTCTGAAATTCCTCGGTGTCCAGGTCCTGACCGCGGCTTTTCCACGTTTTGAAAAAACCGTTCCCGTCCTCGCCCATATCGGCCCGCAGGTGGCCGACACACCCGGTCTGCCCCGCGATCTGCATACTCTGGCTTTTGGTATAAAGCCGTTCCGCTGGGGTAGCGGTCCGCATGGTCAATTCCATTACCGTTCACACTCCTTATCCTGTTCCTTCGGCGGTTTTTCTGCTGCCCTGGCCTCCCGCTCCTTCTGGAACTCCAATTCCTCCCCGGCTCGGTCCAGTAAGTCCTTTTTAGCGTCCAGCGGGTCGGAAAAATAGTGCCCCCAATAGTAGTTATCGCCGCCCTTGCAGGCCCAGGTCACATACATGGGGATGTTACTGTCCAGCTTGCCGAACACAAACTCCGTTTCCCCGACATGGATGGAATCGGTAATGATATAGCCCTCATTGATTCTGGCGTCCATATCAGCGCCCTCCCTTGTCCCTGGCTTTCTTTTCAGCCTGTCGAACGATCTCCAGGTAGTGCTTCGCCCATTCGGGCAGCTTCTCTGGCGCTATGGTGCCGAGAATGTCGCTTCGTTCAAAGCACGAGGACTTGCCGGAGTACAGCTCTGTGCAGAAACAGGCGGAGCCACGGCTGTTCGGTGCCGCGCCAAAGCCGCCAGTGCATAATTGGAGCTGGCAGGTGGCGCGGCGGTATTCCCGGCGCAGTATCTCCGGCTTGATAACGACAATCTTTCCTTTGAGATCATCCTGATAACTGATAACCTCGCAACCCTCGGCGGTGATTGGGGCGTTGGGGATGCCCTGGATTTTGGGGCCATTCAGGGCAATGCGGGTTTTTTCCGCCTGCTCCGCCACACGCTCTCCAAACAGCTTCATCAGTTCGGGGTAGTCCTCGCTGACCATGATCTCGGTGTAGCTGGCAAACAGGCCGTTTTCCGTGCAGAACGCGCACATATACCGCTCATCGCCCACGCCCTGCGGATTTTCGCCCAGCACGATTTCCCGGTTGCCAATGCGCATGGCGTGGATGATTTCAAAATCGCCCGCCATGCGCTTTTCTTCATTGTTGCTCACAAAAAGCCTCCTTTCAAAGAAATACACCGCCCTTTATCCGTGGATAAAGAACGGTATGTAAAAGGGACAGCCAAAGCCGCCCCTTCTCCCGGTTTGGGGGTTCAGATCTTACTCAACATCCTCCTTCTTCTTGGTCTTGACGTAGACCACGCCGCAGGCCCCAGCGCCCAGGACGGAAACGCCCATCAGCGCTGCCCACAGCGCGGGGTTGCTGTCGTCGCCAGTCTTGGGGGGGTCCCGCAGCTCATTGTGCATCTGCACCGTGGTCACGGAATCCGCCAGCACAGTGGCGGTCTTGTCGGCGGGCAGTACATAGTTAGCGGATTTCTCGTTCAGCACCTCGCTGACGCGGTACTCGCCAATCCGCAGGCCCTCGATCAGAATTTCGCCGTCCGCGTTGGTGGTAAACACCTGCTCGTAACCGTTCGGCCCGGTGACGCGGAAGGAGAAGCCTTCCACCTTGCTATCAGAGGAAGTCTTGACGATCTTCAAGCTGCCCACCTGGGCCGCGTTCACAAAGCCCGTACCGGCCTTGTTCTCCACCACCACCAGCTCATTGTGGGCAGCGATTTCAAAATAATAGGCGTTCTCGTCCAGGCAGAAGCCCTCCGGCGCGGTGCGCTCTTTCACAAAGTGCCCGCCGAACTCCACACCGTCCATCTCATACACGCCGGTGCTGACCTCGGTGAGTGTGCCCACCAGCTCGTCCTCGGCGTCCAATTCCTTGTTGCCGTTGCTGTCCCGGTACACGTCAAACTCCGCGCCGGTCAGCTTGTTATCCGGGTAGTCCTCGTCCACCTTAGTGAGCCGAACAGTGCCCCGGATGCGGGTGTTCTCGATCTCCACCTCGATCACAGCGCCGTCCTCAGTGATCTCCACGGGATAGGAAACCTCGGACAGCAGGAATCCAGTGGGGCTTTCGATCTCCCGCACCAGCCAATTCCCATAGGGCACCTTGTCAAAACCAAAGCTGCCATCCTCAGCGGAGGTGGCGGTCATGAGGGCGTTGTCGGCGGTGAACTCGGTTTCATCAGCGCAGAACAGGCCCATGACGGCCCAGACCAGCGCATTGCCGTCATCATCCTTTTTCAGCCCGTGGACGCTGCCATGGATCAGGCGGTTGCTGATGGCGTTGCCGTTGTTGGCCTTGATGTTTACAATGGCGGTGTCCTGGCCCGCGTACTCAAACACGACGGGGTACTTCTCGTCAGAGAGAACATAGTGATTGTCCGTGGCCTGCTCTTTCAGATAGTAGCTGCCCAGGGGAAGGTCGGTGCTGACGGTGCCCTTGCCGTTCTCGTCCACGGACACGATCTCCACCAGCCCGTCAGCGGGGATGCTGGTGCCATCAGCGGCGGTCAGGGTTTCTGCGGCGTACAGACCAAAGGTGACGGCGGTGATCTCGCCATTCATGCCGATGCCGAACCGCTCATCCTGCTCCATGGCCTTTTCCAGCGTGACAGCCACCTTCTGGCGCTCGTTGGCGATACTGCTGGAAGTCTCGGTGATCTCAATTTCCTGCCCGGCGTAGGTCAGTTCAACGGTATGAACTTCCTTACTCGCCACCATGCCGGAGGGCGCGGTGGTTTCCCGCAGCTCAAACTTGCCCAGGTACAGCGGCTTGCTGGTGGCGGTGCCGTCCGCGCCGGAGGTCAGAGTGTCCACCACCTCGCCAGCGATATAACGCCGGGTGCCGTCCGGGGTGTAAATGTCCTCGGCGGCGGCGACCTCAAACACGGCACCGGGCAGGCCCCGCACCTCATAGACGGGCTGATACACGCCACCATTCTCGGTGACGGTGGAGAACACCTCGCCGGTCTTGTTCACCTTAATGGTGCCCTTCTGCGCCATGTTCGCCTTGGTCACTTCCACCAGGAACACAGTCCCTTCTTTGATGGAGTTATCCTCGGTCACGTCAAAATAGACGGGGGTGCTGTCCAGAACGTACCCAAAGGGCGCGGTCACCTCCACCAGAGAATAACCTGATCGTAAATCGGGTTATCCGCCCTGATCCCACTGAGGACGGGGTCTTTGCCGTCAGTGCTGACCTTGTTGAAGTCGGCGTCGCGTTCGCCCACAATGGTTTCCCAAATCAAAAGCTGGGTGGCGGTGGCATTGCCCAACCTGTCCGCGTCCTCCGCATTTTGGGACATCCACCTTCTGGACACAAAGTTTCTGTACCCATACTGCAAAATGCGCCCGATGAGCAGCTTAATATCGTCCGGCGAGATCGTGTGGTTGTACTCGGACGGGTAGTTGTCCCAAAAGCCTTCATTTCGCTGGGTGAGTACGTCCGTGCTGGTGAGGTTTACACCAGGCTCAATGCAGTAGCAGATCTGCCCCTCATAGTCGCCAACGGCCCGAACGTACAAGTAGCGGGTTGCTCTGTCGCCCCAGTCGTTCATATAATGCAGCTCATTGTGGCCCCAATCGGCGCTGAACTGAGCATCGCCCGTCTGCGGGAAAGCGGTCATGCGCACTTCCTCCTGGATGCCGGAGGCGAAGGCCGGGACGACGGTGGAGCCGATCAGGGTGGTGAAGCACAGCAGCACAGCCAGGAGCAGCGCCATGCCGCGTTTGAAAATGCTGGTTTTCATGGGGCAAATTCCTCCTTTTTTGCACAAAAAAGACGCACCGTTTGATGGGTGCGTCCTCTTGATGAAATATTGAATTTTAAGCGTAACCGATATACAGATCGTAACTGCCATCGGAACGCTGTTCCGCCCAAATCCATACGTCGGTAATAGATTCGTCCTTGGCGTAGCGATTCAGGCGGCTTTGAATATCCCGTTCCAGATAGGCACAGTGCGCACCCGCCGCAATGGGGTTATCCCAGCAGGCGGTGGCGGTGGGGTCCAGGTTCAGACCCGCGCCCCTGGCGTAGTCCTGCGCATAGGCGATCCAGTGGTTGATGTTGAATGCCGGGGGCGTGGATTCCACGGG
>JAIEFH010000227.1 GCA_029067025.1 Oscillospiraceae bacterium
CCCACGATACCCCACTGGCCCGTGGGGGCCAGGGAGGCCCCGTATACCAGGATCACCGCCAACGCGCCCAGGATGGCCGGGTATGCCACCTGGATGGCCTTGCTTTTCCTCCTCATATCAGCGGCAGCCCCCGCACATACAGTTCATGCACATCAAGGCGGTGCAGCAGTCCATCCCGTCGCACTGGGCGCCCGTCATGTCCGGCTGGTAGCCGTAGCCGCCCCGCTGCATCATGCTGAACGCCTGACGGTACTCCATATTGCCGGGATCCATCTGGACGGCGATCTGGTAGTTCTGCCGTGCCTCGTCCAGCCAGCCCCGGCGGTAGGCGATGGAGCCCATAAGGAAGTACCACTCCCCGTTCCGGGACGCCCCTTGGAGGAGCTGCTCCGCCCCGTCCAGATCCCCCCGGCTGACGGCCTGCCGGGCCTGGGCGTATACGCCGCTCCCACCGCTCTGCCGCTGCTGCTGGTAGGCGGAGCCCGATGAGTAGCCATAGCCGTACCCGCCCTGGGAGGCGCTTCCGCTCCCATAAGCGGAGCTGCCGCCAGACCGGGCCTTGGTAACGGCGTCATAAGCCTGGTTGATCTCCTTCATCTTCTCCTCGGCCAGATCGGCCAGAGGGTTGTTCTGATAGTTGTCCGGGTGATATTTCCGCGCCAGCTCCCGGTACGCCTTTTTGATCTCGTCGTCGCTGGCATCAGGGCTCACGCCCAGCACCTCGTAGGGATCTCTCATGGGGCTTCCACCTCCCCTTTCTCATTTCTTTCCACCGGTCGTCCAGCACGGCGCTTTGCACCGCGGGCAGGCCAAGGTAGAGTATATTTTCCACAATGGGCGTCCACCGGCCCAGCTCCAGCAGGCTGGCCGCGCTCCCCGCCAGCCGCAGGGAGTGGGTAGCGGTGGCCTCCAGGTATTCCCGGTTTTCCCGGGCCTGTCCCTGGAAACGGGCGTCCAGGGGGTTGTAACGGCCCTTTTTCTTGTCGTCGTCCAGGTCGTCCCAGGCGTCCATCAGATATACCCACCGGCCCACATGATAGAGAAGCTGCTCCAGCGCCCGCCGCTCCCCTTCTCTGGGGACGGCCTGGGCGGCGCAGGACAAAATCTTGGCGAAGGCGTCCGCCGCCCGGTCCAGCTCCGGGGAGCCGGCCTCCTCCAGCGCCCGCAGGCGGACCAGGCCCTCCCGGGTCTGGGCGTCAAAGTCGGGCTGGGCCTCCGCCGCCCGGCGGTATGAGCGCCGGAACAGCCGCCGCACAAACCGATAGGGCAGGCCGGTGAAAAAGCCGTGGTCGTCCACGTCATCGGACAGCTTATGCCAGGTGAGGATGACGCTCTGGTCGGCGGCGGCATCCATTTGACGCCCCGTCAGACAGGCCCGGGGCTTTCGAAATGGATTCACCGGGCACCGGCGGCAGGCGCACGCTCCCTCCCCTTCGCCCGCCGTGAGCAGAATGGCCAGAAAGGTGAAGTCATATTGCAGCGTCAGCCGGGCCAGCGGGCCGTGCCGCTTTCCCAGCGCGTGGCACAGGCCGCAGTAGGCGCTCTGGTAGGCGTCCCGCCGCTCCTGATCCAGCCGCTCCAGGGCGGGGCGGACGTAGCCGAACATCTCAGCCGTCCTGGGCCAGGGAAACCACCACCGTATAGCTGGCGGGGTTTACCACACCCACGTCCCCCTCGGAACCGGCGCTGTTCAGATAGACGCTGGCGGACACGGTGTGCTGCCCGGTGGCCGCGTTGATCTCCTGCAGATTGGCCACCGCCCAGATGTTCTCCTCGGTGAGCTCGTCCAGCAAGGCCGCGGTTCCCCGGATCTTCACCTTGAGCACCTGGGTGATGATGCTGGGCTGCCAGCCCTCGGGGGCACTGGTGGTGCTGATGCGGTCGGCCTTTACCTCAAACTCCCGGGTCTCCACCCGTTTGCGTATCTTCAGCGTGACCGTCACCTCGGTGACGCCGCTGACATTTTCCAACTCGTCGGTGAGGGGGATGGAGTAGGTTCGCTCGCCGCCGTTTTCGGCCACGTCGTCCTCCAGGGTGGCCAGGTCGATACTGGCCACGGTGATGGCCCCCAGGTTTACCAGGCCGTCCACCGCCTCCCGGCTGCCCGCCACCACGATGGAATCGGTGTCCAGCTTGACGCTCACATCGTCCACCCCCAGCCCGCCGCCGGGCGTGACCTTCACCTCAAGGGGGATCTCCGCCGTGGCCCGGATGGGGAAGGAGGTGTAGATCGTGTCCACGTCACAGCTGATGTCCAGATCTAGTGGGTCGCCGCTGGCGCCGATGAGCTGGAAGGGGAAGTAATCCCCCACCGACTCCGTCAAATCCTCCCCGGTGACGATGACCTTGGCGTAGGCCACCTGGTTGACCAGCTCCGCCCGGCCGCTGATGGTCAGCGTGCCCGGGTCAAACCGGAAGTCGTCCTTGTCGCCGGCCAGGTAGCCCTCCGCCGTCGAGCCCTGCCACTCGCCCCGGATCTCAATGCCCTCCCGGCGCAGGGATCGGGCCACCTCCACGTTCACCGCGGTGCCGCTGGCGCCGCTGATGTACTCCACATCATTGTCGTTGACGCCGCTGCCGCTGGGCAGGCGGGTGGAATAGACCACCCGGTGGGTGCCCTCCGCGCTGATGCTGGACACGTTGGCCACCAGCTGAGGCGGATTGTTGTTCAGGGTGGCCAGGATCATGGGCGCGGCCCGCACCGTGATGCTGGCGGTGACATTTTCATTGACGATCATCAGTCCCCGATCCTCCAGGATGTCCACCCCCTCGAAGGTAATGGGGATGGTAAAGCGCTGGCTGTCCTTGTTCTCATCCCGGGAGGTCACCCAGATCCACAGGGACAGGGAGATGATGATGGAGAGAACCATATATAGGATTTTGCTGTCAAGAATCTTCTTTCCCATTGGAATTATCTCCCTTTTTGCCCTTGAATACGCTGGTAATCCGGGCGGCGGCGGTGGGCTTGCTCCCCTCGTCCGCCGCGGGCATCAGCTCCCGGCGGAGCAGCTGCTCCAGGGTATCCGGCGACAGGTGTCGCTTGAGCATCCCGTTGATGGCCACCGAGATAGAGCCCGTCTCCTCGGACACAATGGCCACCACCGCGTCCGAGTTCTCGCTGATGCCGATGCCGGCCCGGTGGCGCATACCCAGATCCCGGCTCAAATTGACGTTGCCGGACAGGGGCAGCATACAGCCCGCCCCCACAATGCGCCCGTTGCGCACGATGGCCGCCCCGTCGTGGAGGGGGGCCTTATTCCAAAAGAGATTCTTTAAAAGCTCGGCGGACACCTGGCAGTCCAGGGTGGTGCCGGTCTTGAGCACGTCGTCCAGCAGGGTGCGCCGCTCGAACACCATCAGCGCCCCCACCTTGTCCCGGGACAGGGAAGCATATGCCTCCACCGTCTCCTTGACGGCGGTCTCCAAGTCGTTGCTGTAGCTCTCCGCCACGAACAGCTCCTTGATCTTGCCGCTGCCCATCTGCTCCAAAAAGCGGCGCAGCTCCGGCTGGAACAGGATGATGAGGGCGATCACGCCCAGCTCCACCGCATTGTTCAGCACCGTGCGGATCACCCGCAGATGGAACAGGTTGGCCAGCGCCATGGCCACCACGATGAAGGCGATGGCCTTGACCACCTGGCCGGACCGGCTGCGGCGCACAAAGCGGAACAGGTGGTAGATGCCAAAGGCGATGATGGCCATATCCAGAATGTCGGTGAGGCCGATGAGTCTAAGGTATTCCGGCGCCAGCCGTATTGTCTGCAAAATCGCGTCCATATGCGCCACTCCTTCCCACACCGAAAAATGCGCGTGACAAACCATTGCCGCACTGCGGCATTTTAAGCATTATATCCCATTCGGCCGAGGTTGGCAAGTGAATCGGGGAGAATTCAGAGAAAATTCATGGGAAGGCAGCGGCAAAGAACAAGGGCGCGGCCTGCGCCGCGCCCTTGTTCTCATTTTTTCGCCGCCCCGGCCAGGGCACGGATCACCGCCGCCGCCCGATCCACCTGATCCGGGCGGTTGAAGGCGGAGAAACTGAACCGGATGGTGCCGGTGTCCTGGGTGCCCGCCGTTTGGTGGGCCAGGGGGGCGCAGTGCAGGCCCGAGCGCACCGCGATGCCCCGCTTCGCCAGCTCCTCGCCCACCTCCTCGCAGTCCATGCCGTCCAGGACGATGGAGCACAGGCCGCTCTGGTTCTCGCCGCCCCGGAATACCGTCACCCCAGGGATGCGCGCCAGCCGGTCCATCATGCGGCAGGCAAGCTCCCGCTCGTGGCGGTGGATGCGGGCAATGCCGGTCCGGCTGACGAACTTCATCCCCGCCAGCAGGCCCGCCGCGCCGCACACGTTGTGGGTGCCCGCCTCCAGCCGGTCGGGCAGGAAGTCGGGCATCTCCTGGCTGACCGACAGGCTGCCCGTCCCGCCGTAGAGCAGGGGCTGGGCGTCCCCGCCGCACAGCAGCAGGCCGGTGCCCTGGGGGCCGTACAGCCCTTTGTGCCCCGGCATGGCCACAAACGCCGCCCCCCAGCCCTCCAGATCCACATTCAGCGTGCCGGCGGACTGGGACGCGTCCACGATGAGGGGCACGCCCCGCTCCCTGCAGAGCTGGGCAATGCGGTCCACCGGCTGGATGAAGCCAAACACGTTGGACACGTGGTTGCACACCACCGCGTCCACATCCGAGGTAACCGCCTGCTCAAAGGCGGCAAACACCCCGTCGCCGTCAAACAGCGGCCCCGCCGCCACCCTTACCTTCACGCCGGGAATGGCGTGGAGGGGCCGCGTGACGGCGTTGTGCTCATAGCCGGAGATGACCGCCGTCCCTCCGGGCCTTACCAGAGAGCGGATGGCCATGTTCAGTCCGTGGGTGGCGTTATAGGTGAGCACCACCTGTTCCGGGTCGCCCACATGAAAGAGCCGGGCCGCCTGCTCCCGCAGCTCGTACATCAGATCCGCCGCCCCCATGCCCGGGGCGTGGCCCCCCCGGCCGGGACTGGCCAGGTGGGTCATGGCCCAGGCGGATGAGCGGGGCACCTCCTGGGGCTTTTCCAATGTGGTGGCGGCGCTGTCGAAATAGATCATGGCTTCACCTCACTGTACTCCCCCTCCGCCGTTTGGAGGAACACCTGCTTGGGGGCCATGCCCTCCCGGCGCAGCACCGTGAGCGCGTCGGTCAGCCGCCGCTCCGGAATGCGCACGCAGTAGCCGCAGCCCTCCTTGGAAATGAGCTTGGGCGAGCGCTGGACAGAGCCGGAGATGCCCACCCGCTCCAGCACCTGGGCAGTGCGCTGGGCATAGGTGAGCGAGCGGCAGATAATGAGATAATAGACCATGGGCCCACCATTCCTTTCCCCTGTTTCTTGAGGAACGACAAGCGCTCCTCTCAAGGACAGCATATGCCCGGAAAGGAGCGCTTGTGAAAGCCTATTTACTTTTCTTCGATCAGCGCCACGGCGTGGGCAGCCATGCCCTCCCCCGTTCCAGTAAAGCCCAGGCCCTCCTCGGTGGTGGCCTTCACGCTGATCCGCCCGGGATCCACCCCCATGGCGGCGGCTATTTTTTCCCTCATCAACGGGATGTGGGGGGCCAGGCGGGGCCGCTGGGCCAGCACGGTGGCATCCACGTTGCCCACCGTATAGCCGTTCTCATCCAGCACTTCCGCCACCCGTCTCAGCAGGGCCAGACTGTCCGCCCCCTCATAGGCGGGGTCGTTGTCCGGGAAGAGCTTTCCGATGTCTCCCAGCGCCGCCGCCCCCAGCAGGGCGTCCATAATGGCGTGGGTCAGCACGTCCGCGTCGGAGTGGCCCAGCAGCCCCTTTTCAAAGGGGATGTCCACTCCGCCCAGAATCAGCTTACGCCCTTCTACCAGGCGGTGTACGTCGTAACCGTGCCCGATCCTCATAGGGAAGCCGCCTCCTCCACAAGCGCCTCGCCGATGAGCAGATCGGTGGGGGTGGTGAGCTTGATGTTCCGCTCGTCTCCGGCAGTGAGCACCACCTTCATCCCCATCCGCTCCACAGCGGCGCAGTCGTCGGTGAGCTGTGCGCCGTCGTCCAGCGCCTTTTGCAGCGCCGCCCGGATCAGGTCGCCGTCAAACACCTGGGGCGTCTGGATGGCATACAGGTTCTCCCGCTTCAGCGTCCGCTCCACAATGCCGCCGTTGGCCTCCTTCACCGTATCCTTCACCGGCACGGCGGGAGCCGCCGCGCCGTTTACCGCTGCCTGCGCGATGGCGTCCTCGATGACCCGGACGGTAACAAAGGGCCTGGCCCCGTCGTGGATGGCAATGAGCTTGGCCTTTCTGTCGCACTCCAGCGTGCCCATCCGGGCAGACTGGGTACGGTTCTCCCCGCCCCGGATCACCTTCGTCACCTTGCTCAGCCCGAACTCCTGGCACAGCCGGGCCACATCCGGCACCAGATCCTCCCGGGTGACCACCACCACCTCTGTGATACCGGGGGCCTGCTGGAACACCTCCAGACAGCGCACAATCACCGGCACGCCGCCCACCTCGGCCAGAACTTTGTCAAAGCCCATCCGGGTGGACGCGCCCGCCGCCACCACCACCGCCGAGCAGGCGGGGCCGGCCTCTTTTTTCCGTCTGCGGAAAAACCCCATGTCGTATATCCTCCTTTTGCGCAAAAAGGAGCCTTTCGGCCCCTCTCGCTTACAACCTGTTTCACATCAATGGCTCAGGACGCTGTCCACGCTGCTCTCCACCGTCTCGTAGGGCAGGCTCTGGGCCAGCACCAGCTCGGAGATGAGGATCTGCTTGGCCGTGTGGAGCATCTTGCGCTCCCCGTTGGACAGCCCCCGCTGGCTCTCCCGCTGGCGCAGGCCCTTGACCACCCGGGCCACCTCCAGCAGATCGCCGCTCTTCAGCCGCTCCAAATTCTCCCGGTACCGGCGGTTCCAGTTCTGGGTCATATCCACCTCGATGCCCTCCATGGCAGTCATCAGCTCCTCCGCCTTCGCGCCGGACACCACTGGACGCATCCCGATCCCCACCGTATTGTCTGTGGGCACCATGACCACCATATTGCCCACAGAAAGCTTGAGCTGGTAATATTCCTGCACCTGCCCCGCCACCTTGCGCTGCACGATGGAGTCGATCACGCCCGCCCCATGCATGGGGTGTACCACCTTATCGCCAACCTGAAACAATCCCTCACCTCCAAAATACGCATATCTTTCCACAAATATTATACCCATTTTCCACCCGTAAAGCAACTATTTTCCTGAATTTTTTCTGAAATTTTCCACGAAAAAACTGTCTCCAGCGCTGTTTTACGAGTAAACATATACCAAAAAGCTCCATTTTGTCAATTTCTCTGCGGCCCGGAAAAGCAAAAGACCCCGGCGGGCCCTGCGGCCGCCGAGGTCTTTTTCACTGTTTACCTGTAAAAGTCGTGGGCCCCGATGGTGGTCACGTACGTGCGGTGCTTGTAGGCGTAGCTCCTGGCTCCCGCCGCGTTGAAGAACAGCGCATCGGGCACCACCTGGACGCCCTCCAGCACCAGCATGGCCGCCACCTTGGACTCCCAGTTGGGCTCCTTATAGATGGAACCGCTGGAAGCGGGACTGAACTGGTTCTTCTGGAACAGCACGTCGTACAGCGTGTTGGGGAACTGGGGATTGTTCACCCGGTTCATCACCACGTTGCCCACGGCGATCTTGCCCTCCAGGGACTGGTTGCCGCTCTCCGCGTGGATGATACGGGCGAGCCACATGACCGTCTCGCTGTCATACATATCCTGCCCGGACACCAGATAGGGCTCCGCGCCCTCCTGGTGCGCCAGCAGAACCTGCCCCGTCACGGCGTCATAGTCCACGGTGAGATTAAACACCTGGGCCAGCAGCCGGACAGGCGCCGCCACCCGTCCGTTCAGGAGGATGGTGCCGCCGCTGGCATAGAGGTAGCGGCCGTTGGCCGTAAAGTAGGACGCGCCCGCAACGGCCAAGAGGGCCAAATCAGCGGTCAGCACATTGGCGGCGTCCTCGATTCCATCGCTGTCGGTATCCACCTCCACGACCTGGGTAACGGCGGAGGCGTTGACGGAAACCGCTCCGTCCCCTTCCTCCACCATGGCCTCCGCGTCCAGCGCGGACACGAAGGAGCTCACTGTCACATAGCACACGCCGTCCCGCATTTCATACTCCATGGTGGGGACGGACTCACCATCCAGCAGGATGGTGCTGTATATCTCTTCAGGCTCCGGGCTTTCCACAACGGCCTCCGCGGAAACTTCATCCAGAATTTCCTCGGGAACCGCGGCCAGCGCCGGCAGGGTCAGGCTCAGGACAGTGAGGATGGCCAGCAGAAAGCTGGCTGCTCGTTTTTTCATAGACATGAAATCTCTCCTCATTACAATTTGTTCTCAAATTGTAACCACATTGTAACTTATTCAAAACCATTTTGCAACCTTTTGAATCCAGCAAAATAGCCGAACCTCTTATATCAAGAGGCTCGGCTATTGTGCAGATTATACAGTTTTGACCAATTTCTCCAAAATTTGATTGGAATTTCCTGGATTGCTTAACGGTAGAACCAGTGGCATCCAATGGTGGTCACGTAGGTCTGGTTTTTCATGACCCAGTGGTTATTTGTCAGCTCAGGGGCTATAAAGTACAGGCTGTCCCCCGCCGCCCTGGCCCCGTCCAGCACCAGCTTGGCGGCCAGCACGCTCTCTTGGGTGGGCTCGTTGTATATGGTGCCGTTGGCCACCGGGGTGAACTGCACACCCCACTTGCGGTCAAAGATCACGTCGTAAATCGTGTCGGGGAACTCCTCACTGGCCACCCGGTTGAGCACCACCGTGCCCACCGCCAGCTTGCCCAGCAGCGGCTCGCCCCGGCTCTCGGCGGAGATGATGCGGGCCATCCAGTACAGATCGTTCTCCGTGTAGGGGGTAGGGCCGGACCGCCCCGTCCCCGGGGTGAGGGTCACGCCGCTCCGGGCGCTCCAGTCCACCCGGCCGCCCAGCGCCTGGGCCAGCACCCGGATGGGCACCAGGGTGGTACCGCCCTCCAGGCGCACGCCCTGGGGTATGTACAGCGCCCGGTCATTCACCGTCAGCCACTGTTCCCCCGGTTTGGCAGAAAGGGTCAGCCCCTCCCCCCGCACCCAGGCCGAGCCGCTCTCCCAGGTAACCGTTGTGTCCGGCGCCAACACTCCGGCCACGGTGCGCAGGGACACGTAGGTGGTGTTCCCCACTAGGCGGGCCTTGGCCTGAGTCCACAGGTTTTGCCCGTTGACGGACAGCACGTCCGCCGCCGAGGCGGGCAGGACCAGCGCCGCCGCCAGCGCCAGCCCCAGAATGGTTCGTTTGATTTTCATGCTCTGTCACTCCTTGGGGGTTGTTATGGGCATATTGTAACTGTTTTGTAACCGCTCGGCAAGCGACAATGGTTTCCACCCCAAAGAGGATATTCCAAAAGACTCCCCCGCCTCTCGGCGGGGGAGTCCTCTGGCGGCCTCAATTGTTTCCATGTTTAGAAGGATATTCCAAAAAACACCCCGCGTCCATGGACGCGGGGTGCTCCCGTATACCTTAATTTAATTGGGCGGACTTCAGGGCCTTGGCCAACTGGTCCGGGCAGGAGGTGGGCTTCATACCGCAGCGGATGCCGTCCATCCGGGCAATGGCCTCGTCCACGCTCATCCCCTTCAGCAGGGAGGAGATGCCCCTGAGGTTGCCGTTGCAGCCTCCCAGCACCCGCACCTCCTGGATCACGCCGTCCTCCACGTCGATTTCCATTCTCTGGGAGCACACTCCTCTGGGGGTATACTGGATGGTTTGCATATACCTCTTCCTTTCTGTTTTTGTGGTCATTATATCAGAACCCAGGGCAGATGGCAAGCGGTTTGTCCGCGCCCTAATTGTCCATTTACAAGCTTCGACAAAATTGGTATAATACGATATATCTACGTCTGTCCGCCGCCGGCGGGCGTGTTTTAAGAGGAGGTACCCGTCCATGAAGCGAATCACCTGCCTGTTCTGCGCGCTGCTGCTCCTGCTTTCCGCCGGCTGCGGAAGCGAGAAACCAGAGCCCACCGCCGACCCCACCGAGTCCGTCTCCAT
>JAIEFH010000228.1 GCA_029067025.1 Oscillospiraceae bacterium
GCCGTGGGTTCATCCAGCACGATGAAGGGCGCGTCCTGATATAGTACCCGGGCCAGGGCGATTTTTTGCGCCTCGCCGCCGGAGATTTCCACCCCGTCGTCCTCAAACTCCCGGTACAGGCAGGTGTCCAGCCCCTTTGACAGTTCCGCCAGCCGCGCCCCGAAGCCCGCTTTGACCAAGCACTGCTCCGCCCGCTCCCGATCGTAGTCCTCCGCCGCGGCCACGTTGGCCCCCAGGGGCTGGGCCAGCAGGCGGAAGTCCTGGAACACCACGGAGAACAGCGCCAGATAGTTGTCGTAGCGGTACTTGCGGATGTCGATGCCGTTGAGCAGGATTTCCCCCTCAGTGGGGTCGTACAGGCGGCACAGCAGCTTGATAAAGGTGGTCTTGCCCGAGCCGTTTTCCCCCACCACCGCCAGCCGCTCCCCCACGTTGAACCTCATGGAGACATGGCGCAGGGCCCAGGCGTCGGTGCCGGGGTACTTGAAAGACACGTCCCTAAACTCGATCTCGTACTTGCGGTCGGAACGCTTCTCGGTGGTCAGGCTGCCCTGGTACATCTTGTTGGGGGTGTCCAGGAACTGGTACACCGGTTTGAGGAACTCCGCGTTGATCCGCAGGGCGCCCACGACCACCAGCAGGTCGGACAAGCCTCCGACCAGACCCGCCAGCGCGCCCACGTACTGGGCCACGGAGCCCACGCCGAAGGCCCCGCCCAGGGCCTTCAGGCCCACAAAGAGGTAGACCGCCCCGGCGAATGCCCGGTCCACCGCCTTGGAGGCGGCGGAAAACGCCCCGATTGGCCCCCAGCCGTCCCTGGCAAGCTGTGATTTGATGCCGAAGGCACTTGTGGGATTCTCCTTCTCGTACGTTGTGAGGATATAGCCGTCCTGCCCATAGGTGCGGATGTCTGTTCCCCGATGGCGGTCCATCATGGCGGCAAAGCAGAAGAATGTAAACATCCGATTCCCCTGGGTTCCGTCTACTTTGGAATAATACGCCCGAGCCTTGCCATACAGCAGGGGGGAGACCACTACGGTCAGCACCAGCAGGGCCAGCATCCCCGCCAGGCAGCCGGGGTGGTTCAGCCAGACCAATGGGCTGCCCGCCGGGACGGGCATGGTGAACAGGGTCACCGACAGGGCCAGCGCGCCCAGGATGCGGAACCCCGCCTCCACCAGCCGGCCATAGCGTTGATATACCTCACCCAACCCCAAGTCGCCCCAGTTGTCATTCTGCTCGATTTGGGTGAGGAGGGCCTGCGCTTTGGGGTCGTCCACGTCGCAGAAGTCCATGGACAACAGCTTCTTGAAGAAAATGCGGCAAAAGGCGGGAAACTTGTGGCTGTCCTCCATGGCGCTGTCCCAGCAGCTGACCGCGGCCTTGACGATGCCCGCCGCCGCTGTAGACAGGAGCAGCAGCCATAATGTGCGCCAGACCGTCTCCCCGTCTCCGCCCCCGGCGATGGCGTTCACCAGTCGGGCGGTGAAGTACAGCGGCACATAGGGGGTCAGGGCGTCCACCGCCCGCCGCACTGTGGAGGACACGAAGATCTCGGGCGCGACCTCCCACCAGATGGAGAAGGCCCGGCGGGTGTAAGCCATGGCCTGCCGGAAGGACAGGCGGTCTTGTTCTTTATTCATCGTCCATGGCTCCTTCCTGATAGTATTTGCTCTGGATGCCGAACAGGTAGGCGTACCGTCCGCCCTGGGCCAGCAGCTCCTCGTGGGTACCCTCCTCTGCGATGCCGCCGTCCTCGATGAGCAGCACCCGGTCACAGAACCGGGTGGAGGCGAGTCTGTGGGAGATGTACACGCTGGTGCAGCTTCCCGTCAGGTCGCTGTAACGCTGGTACAGGTCGCTCTCGGCGATGGGGTCCAGGGCGGCTGTGGGCTCGTCCAGCACCACCACCGGCGCGCTCTTGTAGAGCGCGCGGGCCAGCATCAGCCGCTGCATCTGCCCGCCGGACAGGTCGATGCCGTCCAGATACACCTCCTGGCCCAGGTGGGTGTTCTCCCCCTGGGGCAGCGCGCGGATTTTGTCCGCCACCCCCGCCCGCTCCAAGCAGTCCCACATTCGGGGCAGGTCGATGTCTTTGCTGTTTACCTGGGCCACGTTTTCCGCCATGGTGCCCGCCAGCAGGGAGAACTGCTGGAATACGGCGGAGAAGAGCTTGTAGTAGTCCCGGCGGTTATACTGCCGGATGTCCTCGCCGTCCAGCAGCACCTGGCCCTCAGTGGGGTCATAGAAGCCGCAGATCAGCTTGATAAGGGTGGTCTTGCCCGCGCCGTTGCGGCCCACCACCGCCAGCTTTTCGCCAGGGTGGATGGTCAGGTTCAGGTGGGAGATGGTGTCCTGCTCCGCCTCGGGATAGCGGAAGGACACGTCCCGCAGCTCGATGGTATACAGGTGATCCGGCTGGACGGCCAGGGGCTTGCCGTCCTCGAAGCGGAAGGGCTCCGGCGTCTCCAAAAACTCCCGCAGGGCGGACAGGTCAAGGCTCTGCCGGTGGAGGGTGCCAAGGCCGGTGAAGATGCCTGTCACCCACTGGGTGAAGCCGCTGACCGCCGTGAAATACAGCACGAACTGGGCCGCGCTCAGTTCCCCCCGGAGGGCCATGGCGATGAGCCAGCCGTAGGCCGCGCCGTTTCGTAAAAAAGCCAAAACCACGTCCAGCAGATCGGCCCATAGATAGTACCGCTGGGCTTTGGCATAGAAGTCCTGGAACAGCCGGGTGTACTTGTCGTACAGCTCCGTCAGCCAGGGGGCCAGGCCGAAGATGCGGATGTCCTTGGCCAGCTTGATGTCCCGGGCGCGGGCAATGCAGTAGTTCGTTTTTTGAAACAGCTCCCCCTCCTCCTCCCGGCGGCGGTAGCGCCAGGCGCGGATGCGCTCCCCGGCGAAGTAGCCCACGGCGGACAGCGCGATACACAGCGCCGCCACCAGCGGCCCCACCTGGGCCAGCAGCAGTAGGTAGACCACGAAGCTGATCAGGTTAGCGGTCAGGCCGGTCAGCGTTGTCCAGATAGCCTCCCCGGCGGCGCTGTTCTGATTGGCGCTCCGCCGGGCTTTGCCCGACTGCTTGATGTACTCGGGATCCTCCGTATGGGGGTAGGAGGTACGGCAGAAGGCCATATGGATGTCCATGATCAGCCCCGTGCGCACATGGATGCGCCCAAGCATGGCGTTCTCATCCAGGTAGGTGTTCAGCGCGTACACGGCGATCAGCCCCAGGGTGAACCAGAGGATCATCCGCACCAGCTCCTCGGGGCTGACGCCCCGGCCCACCGCGTCCAGCACAGCGGGCACCACGAACAGCTCCAGCAGGTTGGCCGCCACGCCGCACAGGACGATGCCGGCGGCCACGGCCAGCACGCTTTTGCAGTCCCGCCACGCCCGGCGGATCATAAAGGCGCAGTTGGACGCCATGCCGTAGACAGGCTTTTGCTTGCCGGTTTTGGTTTTTTCCATGTCTCTCACCTCGAGTGATACCATAACACAAAAGCCCCCGGCTGTGTAAACCGGGGGCTGAACTGTCAAATCTGGGGGCTGAACGGTATAGTCAGCCGTCAGGCTGACGGACCGGTCGTTGGGCCGCAGGCCCAATGACGGTCCTAGACGGTCTAGCGACCGCCTCCCACCGGCAACAGGATCTCCGTAGTAAACGCCCCGGCCTCGCTGTTCCGGCTGAGCCAGCCCCCCAGCCGCTCCACAATGGCGTCGATGCGCACCAGCCCAAAGCCGTGGCCCTCGCCCTTGGTGGAGCGGAAGCGGCCCTCGCGCTTCGTCCGCTTGCCCGACGCGGTGAAATTGGTAAAGGAGATGTAGAGCTGGCTGCCCTTCATGTCCACATACACCCGGATGAGTCGCTTCCCTTCGGGCAGAGCCAGACTGGCGTCGATGGCGTTGTCGAACAGGTTGCCCAGGATGACGCACAGATCCAGCTCGGAGATGGACAGCGCCACCGGGACGCTGGCATCCGCCCGCACCGGAATGTGCTTGGCCTGAGCCAGGGAGATCTTGCTGTTGAGGATGGCGTCCGCCATGGGGTTGCCGGTTTTGACCACCGTGTCCACCGCAGCCAGGTCGGTCTCCAGCGCATCTAGGTAGCTGCCCACCGCCTCCCAGTCCCCCTGGGCGGCGTGGGCCTTCATCACCTGGATGTGGCTGCGGTAGTCGTGCCGCCAGCCCCGCATCTGCCGGTACATATTCTCCACCTCGGCGTAGTGGATCTCGATCAGCTCCCGCTGATAGGCGGCCAGACGCCGGTCCAGCAGCCGGTCAAACAGCTTCATGCCTCTTACCTCTCTCAAATCTGCCGAATGATGGCCCGGTTCAGCTTGTCGTACTGCCCCCGGGGCAGGGGGACGCGCTCCCCGGTGGACAGCTCCGCCTCCGTGCGGGTGACCCGCTGAACGCAGGCCAGGTTTAGGATATAGGAGCGGCCCACCCGGAAAAACCGGTTGTCCAGCTCCTTTTCAAGCTCCCCCAGAGGGCGCTTGACGGTGTAGTCCTGTCCGGCGTGGATGGTGACGTAGTTGTGCAGCACCTCCAGCCAGCGGATTTTGCCCAGCGGCAGGCGCACCGTCTCCCCAGGCAGCTCCAGGGTGAGGACGGGCTCGTTGCGCCTGAGCCGCCCCACCGCCCGGGTGAGCACCTGGAAGAGCTTGTCCTCGTTCACGGGCTTGGTGAGGTAGTGGAGGGCGGACACCTCGTAACCCTCGGCAATGTAGTCGGTGTAGCCGGTGATGAACACGATTTGCACTTCGTCGCTAGTCTGCCGGACGGTTTTTGCCAGCGCGACCCCGTCCATGCCCGTCATCTCGACGTCCAGCAGCAGCACGTCGAAGTTCCGGCACTCCTCATAGCGGAACAAAAAAGCCTCCGCCGAAGGGAAACGCTCTGTCTCCACCGCCGCGCCCGTCTGCCGGGCCCACCGGGCCGCCAGCTGATCGATGTACGCGGCGTAGTCCCCGTCGTCGTCACAGATGGCAAAGCGATAGTCCATAGTCGTCCCCTCCCCCCGCGCCTCCGGTCAGAAGCGGAAATAGATGAACGGATTGTACTTGGAGCTGATAATGATGATAATGCACACCCCGGCCAGGGCCAGATGGATGAGGTTGTTGGCCGCCAGCGCCCCGGCGGAATCGGACTGGCCCAGGCGGAGCCTGCGGGGCATGGGCAGCATCCACACCAGCCCCAGGGGGAGGAAAAACAGGCCGTACAGCACGGAGACATCTGCCGCCGCCATGGCGACCCAGTCGGTGGGGCGGTAGAGGAACATCTGCCCCAGTGCCGCCAGAAGCTGGCTGAAATCGGTCAGATTGAACAGCACCCAGCCCACCGTCACAAAGAACATGGCGTACAGCCAGCCCGCGAATTTGGGGAGCCTGTCCAGCGCCTTGTGGAGCCACAGCTTTTCCACCACCAGCAGTGCGGCGTAGTACAGCCCCCACAGCAGGAAGTTCCACTGGGCCCCGTGCCAGAAGCCGGTGAGCCCCCACACGATGAGGATGTTCAGCATCCAGCGGCCCCGGCCCACCCGGTTGCCGCCCAGGGGGATGTAGATGTAATCCCGGAACCAGGTGGACAGGGAGATGTGCCACCGCCGCCAGAAGTCGGTGATGGACGCGGCGACATAGGGGTGGTCAAAGTTCTCCAGGAAGTGGAAGCCGAACACGCGGCCCAGGCCGATGGCCATGTCGCTGTAGCCGGAAAAGTCGAAGTAGATTTGCAGGGTGTAGGCCACCGCCGCCGCCCAGTACATGGCGGTGCCGTACAGGGCCGGATCCCCGGCGTAAATGGTCTCCGCCAGGGCCGCGGCGGAGTTGGCCATGATGACCTTCTTCGCCAGACCCTGGATGAACCGCCGCATCCCCGCCGCCGCGTCATCCAGGGTCTCCCGGCGGGTGCGGATCTCGTGCTCCACCGTCTGATAGCGGACGATGGGCCCGGCGATAAGCTGTGGGAAGAAGCTGACGTACAGCAGCAGATAGAAGTAATTGCGCTGTACCGCCACCTTCTCCCGGTACAGGTCGATGACGTAGGACAGGATCTGGAAGGTGTAGAAGCTGATGCCGATGGGCAGGGTGATGGCCGGGACGGACAGCCGCCCGCCCAGCAGGAGGTTCAGGTTGTCCGCCGCGAAGTTCAGATACTTGAACACGAACAGGTTGGCCGTCAGGAGTACTACGGTGACAACGAAAGCGGCCTTTTTCCGCCTGGGTTCATCCCGCCAGCGTTCCATCAGCAGGCCGCCGAGATAGGCCGCAAAAGCGGCCAACAGCATCAAAACCAGCAGCCGGGGTTCCCCCCAGGCGTAGAACACCAGGGACGCCGCCAGCAGCACCGCGTTGCGCCACACCCGGTTGTTCCACACAAAGTACAGTGTGAACACCAGGGGGAAAAAGCCGTATACAAAAGGCAGAGTACTAAATACCATACGCTCAGCCCTCCAGCAGGAACTCGTCCATGAGGAAGTAGTCGATGTTCCCAATTAGAAGCACCTGGGTGATGTCGTGTTCCTCCACGTATTGGTCGAAGGAGAACGGTTCGCCCATGTACGCCTCATAGTATCGAAGGTCTACGGAATAGGTGTTGTTGAAATGGGAGGCCAGCAGCTTGAGCACCGCGTTGTCATAGGACTCGCCCAGAACCAGCAGATTCTCCCGCCCGGCCTGCCCGGTGGAAAAGATCACCTCGCCGCTGTCCCAGCCGTAGAACGCGCCGTAGCCGGGCGCGCCCCCCTGTCCGGCGAAAAACGCGTCCTGAGCGCCGTAGTCGCCGGGGTAGCCGTTCACCGTGACATCCATGTGGGGGAAATCGAAGGGGTAGGCGAGGAAGGGCTCGCGGAACGCGGCGGTGATCCCGACGGCCTTGGAGCCGGAGAACGTTCCCAGCTCCACAGCGTCCCCGGCGGGGCGCAGGGGGCCGTCCTCAACGCACAGCAGATTCAGAAGCTGGGTGTAGCCCCGGTAGGAGCCGTCCAGGTTCCAGTGGTGGTCGGTGCGGTAGAAGCAGGCGCTGAACTCATTGAAGCTGTCCACGGCAAACCGGCCCAGCCGGTTCGGCTCCAGCTCCAGGCGGTCGAAGAGGTAATCACAGGCGGGGACTTTCTCCCCGGTCTCAAAGTTGACGTCGGTGTCCTTCTCGATAAAATAGACGTAAAAATCCAGCTCTGGATGGGCGGCAAAATACTCGTTATAGTTGTCCGCCTTTTTCTCCAGCGGCTGGGTCAGGGCGGAGAGTTCCCTGGGGGAATAGGTGATGTACCGGTTGAACACCAGGGTGCCCATATAGTTCACGTACTGCCCCTCACACCTGGACAGGATGGGGCCGGCCGCCGCCTTGAGGTAGTAGGACGAAGTGCGGTTAAACACCTTTTTGTATATCTCAGCCAGCTGCACCTGGTCGGACAGGGCGGCGTCCACGCTGTCCTGGAAGGAGCCGTCCAGCCAGCCCGACAGGGTGAGGGGAGCCAGCTTTTCCGCGTAGCGGTTTTCATAGGTGTTGATCTCTTTTGGGGAAAACACTGTCCGTCCCAGCCCCGCCAGCAGCAGAACCAGGATTAGCCCCACAAAGGCGGCATTGATTGCTTTTTTTGTCAAGGATTTCCACTCTCCCTAGCGTGAAAAAAGCCTGTATCCAAGCCTACCCGGCCGCGGATACAGGCTCCAGATTTTTTGAACAGTCCACGGTGATGCTGCCTGTGCGGGCGGCAATCCTAACAATCTACGGTGATGTTGTCGGTGCCGTGGGCCTCAAACTCGTCGATGTAGGCGTCGATGCGCTGGGCCAGCTCATCGTAATTGCTCTCGTCGATGGGCACGTCGTCCATGTCCCGGCGGGCCAGATCCTCCGCCAGGATCTCAAAGAAGACGTTGTTTTCGTACTCCATGATGGCCTCATGGATGCCCCCCTCGGCAAAGGCACGGGAAGGGATGATCTCCCCCTGATAGGTCTCCGCCAGCGTGGGCATACCCTCCTGGGCGGCGCGGGCAAACAGCAGGCTCTCCACCTCGTCGTAGTCCTTGAACCGATCCTCCCCCCGGGTGGAATTGAGGATCCAGTTTCCGATGTACACCATGTCCAGCAGCCGGCGAAGCTGCTTGCGCGTCAGTTCCAGTTCCATCCTTAGCCCTCCTTCGGCTGAACTCAACTCTATATTATACAATCCCATCCCCGCTTGTCAATGGGCATAGTTGGCGCTTCTGCCGCATTTATGGCAGGAGACCTCCCGCCCAGAGGGCGGGAAGGCGCAGAAAACGCGGCATAGTTGGCGCTTCTCCCTCATAGCGGACATTCTTCCCGCCCTCTGGGCAGGAAGGAGGGAAATGGCGGCATACTTGGCGCGTCCCCCTCATATAGTCAAGGCAGGATGACATTTGACGACGGAGCGTGATGACAATGGATGACTACAGAGGGGAAAACAAAATCGTGCTGCGGGGACAGGCGGCGGGGGAACCCGCCCTCTCCCACCGAAACCATGGGGTGGACTACTATGTGGCGCCCCTGCGGGTGCCCCGGCTGAGCGGGGTGGACGACGTGCTGAATATCGTGACGGCGAACCCGGACCCGGCGCTGTGGGCGGTTGGACAGTGGGTGAGCGTCCAGGGGGAGGTGCGCTCCTACAACAACCGCTCCGGCCAGGGCAGCAAGCTGGTGATCACGGTGCTGGCGCGCTCGGTCCAGCCGGACACGGTGGAGGAGGGGGAGAACCGCCTGGTGCTGTCCGGGGCGCTGTGCCGCAAGCCGGTGGTGAGGCGCACGCCCCTGGGGCGGGAGATCTGCGACATACTTCTGGCGGTGAACCGCCCCTACGGGCGGGCGGATTACTTACCCTGCATCGCCTGGGGGTCTCTCGCGGCCCACTGCGGGGAGCTGGACGTGGGGAATCAACTGCGTCTGGAGGGGCGGCTGCAGAGCCGCCAATACCACAAGCTCATCGACGGGGAGCAGGTGGCCCGGACGGCGTTTGAGATTTCGGTGATGAATCTTCTGCCCGAAGAAGGTCAGTTATAGACCTCCGGGCACACCTCCCGGATCTTTGCCCGGATGGCGCGCAGGTCCGCGAAGGTGTCCGGCTTCTTGGTGGGGTCGCGGAGCAGGGCGGCGGGGTGGTAGATGGCGGTGTAGAGCGCGCCGTCCTTTTCCACCCATTGGCCGTGCTCCTTGGTGATGCGGTAGTTGGGACTGATGAGGCGCAGAGCGGCGATGCGGCCCAGGCAGATCACGATTTTGGGCCGGATCAGCTCCAGCTGCTCCCACAGGTAGCCGATGCAGGCGTCCTGTTCGGTGTTCAGGGGATCCCGGTTTTTGGGCGGGCGGCATTTGACGATATTGGTGATGTAAAAATTCTTCTCCCGGCTCAGGCCGATGAGGGACAGCATCTCGTCCAGCAGCTGGCCGCCCCGGCCCACAAAGGGCTCGCCCTGCAAGTCCTCGTTCTCGCCGGGGCCCTCGCCGATGAACATGACGCGGGCGTCTTTCGGGCCCTTGCCGAACACCACGTTGGTGCGGGTGTCCGCCAGGGCGCATTTCTGGCAGGCAAGACAGCGGCGCTGTAATTCTTCCCAGTTTGGCATGAGGCAATCCCTCCTGATCGTTGTTTATGAAATAATACCACAAATCCTGCGGATAGGCCAGGGCAAGTTTGGACAATCTTTGATTGACAATCCCGTCAAATGGGGGTAAAATTTCTTCATCAAACTAAATCAACAAAGGCATTGACGAAGACCGCCCCTCACGGCGTCCGACAGAGAACGTGGGCCACCGACTGAAAGCCCGCCCCGGAAAGACGAGATGGCGCAACGCTTCCGAGCCGATGGTTCGAACCTCCAACGACGGAGGCGTAGGGCCGTCCGTCCTCCCCACGTTACCGGGGCTCGAGAGAGGCCCCTTGCTGGAGGGGCAACGCGGGTGGTACCGCGGATTCAAATGTTGATTCCGTCCCGGACTGTACGTTTGTACAGTCCGGGATTTCTATTTCCCTTCTCCCCCGCCGAAGGCGGGGGAGAGACAGGATCAAACACCATCAGAGAGGAATGAGAGTTATGAAGTTCGTCACGGGCGAGAGCAAAAAGCTGACCACTTATCAGGAAATCGCGGAGGGCGGGCAGAATAACCCCGTCACCGTCCATGGCGCTGTCCACACCCTGCGGGATATGGGTGGGCTGGCCTTCCTCACCCTGCGCATGGCAAGGGGAGCCGTCCAGTGTGTATGCGCCCCGGATGTGCTGCCGGAGGGTCTGTGCGAGGAGTGCTGCGTGGAGCTGTCCGGCACGGTGCGGGAGGAATCCCGCGCCCCCGGCGGGTTTGAGATTGCGGCGGAGCGTATCGAGGTGCTGTCCCGGCCCGCCGCCCCTATGCCCGTGCCGCTGGGCAAGGGCCCGCTGAAGCTGAACCTGGACACCGAGCTGGCCCTGCGGCCTGCCGCCCTGCGCCATCTGCGGGAGCGGGCGGTGTTCAAGGTGCAGGAGGGGCTGGTGCGGGCCTTCCGGGACTACCTCACCGGCGAGGGCTTCACCGAGGTGCACACCCCGAAAATCGTCCACGCCGGGGCGGAGGGTGGCTCTAACATCTTCAAGCTGGACTACTTTGGCAAAAAGGCGTACCTGGCCCAGTCCCCCCAGTTTTACAAGCAGACCATGGTGGGGGTGTTCGAGCGGGTATTCGAGGTAGGCCCCGTGTTCCGGGCGGAGAAGCACGCCACCCCCCGGCACCTCAACGAGTACACCGGCCTGGACTTTGAGATGGGATATATCCACTCCTTCTACGACGTGATCGAGATGGAGACGGGCTATCTCCGCCATGCCATGGCGCTGCTGGCCAAGGAGTATGCCGGGGAGCTGGAGCTGCTGGAGGTGGAGCTGCCGGCGGTGGACAAGATCCCCTGCCTGCGGTTTGACGACGCCAAGCGGCTGGCGGCGGACAAGTACGGCTACAAAATCCGCGACCCCTACGATCTGGAGCCGGAGGAGGAGGTTCACATCGGGCGGTACGCCCGTGAGGAGCTGGGCAGCGACTTCGTATTTGTCACCCACTACCCCTCCAAGAAGCGGCCCTTCTACGCCATGGACGACCCGGACGACCCCAAGTACACCCTGTCCTTCGACCTGTTGTTCCGGGGGATGGAGGTGACCACTGGGGGCCAGCGTGTCCATGGCTACGCCGCCCAGGTGGCCAAAATGGAGGAGCGGGGCATGGACCCGGCGGGGTTTGAGAGCTATTTGATGATCCACAAGCACGGTATGCCGCCCCACGGCGGGCTGGGCATCGGTCTGGAACGGCTGACCATGAAGCTGTGTGGGCTGGACAACGTGCGGTATGCCTGCCTCTTCCCGAGAGACAGAAGCAGATTAGAGCCGTGAGGGGGGCTTTACTATGAAAATCACCACAGAATTAGTCGATTATATCTCCGAGCTGTCCCGCTTGGAGCTGGAAGCCGGGGAGAAGCGGGACATGACCGCCGAGCTGGAGCGGATCGTGGCATATATGGACGTGCTGAACCAGCTGGACACCACGGGTGTGGAGCCCATGAGCCACGTATTCCCGGTGAAGAATGTCCTCCGGGAAGATGAGGTGGTGCCCTCCCAGGATCGCTCCGAGCTGCTGGCGGGGTCGCCCGCCCCGGACGGCGAGGCGTTCTTGGTCCCCAAAGCTGTAGAGTAAGGAGGGCGTGGCATGAAATTGAGAGAATTGACCGCCCTGGAGCTGGGCGCGGCTATCCAAAAGGGCGAGGTATCGATCAAAGAGGCCGCCCAGGCGGCGCTGGACGCTGTGGCGGCGCGGGACGGGGCGCTGAACGCCTTTATTACCGTCACAGCCGAGCGGGCGCTCAGCCGGGCGGAGCAGTTGCAGGCCGGGGTGAAGGACGCCCAAAGCCCCCTGTATGGCGTGCCCATGGCCATCAAAGACAACATTTGCACCCGGGGGGTCAGAACCTCCTGTGCGTCCAAAATCCTGGGCGATTTCGCGCCCCCCTATGACGCGACTGTGGTGGACAAGCTGGCGAAAACTGGGGCGGTGTCCTTGGGTAAGCTGAACATGGACGAGTTCGCCATGGGCTCCACCTCTGAGACCTCCTTCTACGGCCCGGTGAAAAACCCCTGGGATTTGGAGCGCGTCCCCGGCGGCTCTTCCGGCGGCGCGGCGGCGGCCGTGGCGGCGGGTATGGGCTGGTACGCCATCGGCTCGGATACCGGCGGCTCCATCCGTCAGCCCGCGTCCTACTGCGGCGTGACGGGCATGAAGCCCACCTACGGCACTGTGTCCCGGTACGGGCTCATTGCCTACGCCTCATCGCTGGATCAGATCGGCCCCCTGTGCCGGGACGCGGCGGACTGCGCCGCCATCCTGGACGTGCTCCAAGGCAAGGATGCCAAGGACGGCACCAGCCTGGACGGGCAGTACAGCCATCTGCTGTCCGGCCTCACCGGGGATGTGCGTGGGCTGAAGATTGGTCTGCCCGTGGACTGCTATGGAGACGGACTAAACGGGGAGGTACGATCCGCCGTGCTGGCCGTGGCGGATGCGCTGAAAAGCCGGGGAGCGGAGGTCGTGGAGCTGGCCTTCCCGGTGATGGAGTACGTGGTGCCCGCCTACTATATCATCGCCGCCGCCGAGGCGTCCTCCAACCTGTCCAGGTTCGACGGCGTGAAGTACGGCTGGCGGGCCGAGGGCTATGAAGGGCTGGCCGACCTCTACCGCAAGACCCGCACCCAGGGCTTTGGCTCCGAGGTCAAGCGGCGGATTCTGCTGGGGACGTTCGTGCTGTCCTCTGGGTATTACGACGCCTATTATAAAAAGGCGCTCCAAGTTAAGGCGGTCATCAAAGGCGCCTTTGACAAGGCGTTCCAGCAGTGCGATATGCTCCTCACCCCCGTGGCCCCCACCACCGCGCCGCGCCTGGGGGAGAGTCTGTCCGATCCGCTGCAAATGTATTTAAGCGACGTGTACACCGTGTCGGTGAACCTGGCGGGCCTGCCGGGGCTGTCCATGCCCTGCGGCTTTGATTCCAAGGGCTTGCCCATCGGGGCCCAGCTCATCGGTCCCCACTTCGGGGAGGGCGTGCTTTTGAGCGCCGCCCACGCGTTCCAATTGGACACAGACTATCATAAGCGTACCCCGAAGGGAGGCGATCTGGCATGACCTGGGAGACCGTCATCGGCCTGGAAACCCATGTGGAGCTGGCCACCAAGACAAAAATTTTCTGCTCCTGCACCACTGCGTTTGGGGGCGACCCCAACACCCACTGCTGTCCCGTGTGCACCGGGATGCCGGGGACGCTGCCTGTGCTGAACCGCAAGGTGCTGGAATTCGCGGTCAAGGCCGGGCTGGCGTTGAACTGCTCCATCACCCGGTACAGCAAATTCGACCGGAAAAACTATTTCTATCCCGACCTGCCCAAGGCGTACCAGATTTCCCAGCTCTACCTGCCCATCGCAAGGGACGGGGCCGTCCCTGTCCATACCGGCGCCGGCGACAAGACCATCCGCATCCACGAGCTGCACATGGAGGAGGATGCGGGCAAGCTGGTCCACGACCCCTGGATCGACCAGACCAGGGCGGACTACAACCGCTGCGGCGTGCCGCTGATCGAGATCGTCACCGAGCCGGACTTTCGCACGGCGGACGAGGTGATCGCCTACCTGGAAAAGCTGAAGGAGACGCTCCAATACCTGGGTGTGTCCGACTGCAAGATGCAGGAGGGTTCCCTGCGGTGCGATGTGAACCTGTCCGTGCGGCCCATGGGGAGCGAAGAATTTGGCACCCGCACGGAGATGAAGAACCTGAACTCTTTTAAGGCCATCGCTCGGGCCATCGACTACGAGGCCAAGCGGCAGATCGAGCTGATCGAAGAGGGGAAGCGGGTGGTGCAGGAGACCCGCCGCTGGGACGAGAACAAGGACGCCACCTACGCCATGCGCTCCAAAGAGAACGCCCAGGACTACCGCTACTTCCCGGAGCCGGACATCCCGCCCATCGAGCTGTCGGAGGAATATTTGGACGGGCTGCGCTCCGCTCAGCCGGAGCTGGGAGAGGCCAAGCGGGCGCGCTATCAGGCGGACTACGGCCTGCCCGAGTACGACAGCCAGATGATTACCTCTGACCGGGCGCTGGCGGCGTTCTTCGAGGCGCTGGTGGAGCTGGGCGCGGCCCCCAAGCAGGGAGCCAACTGGATTATGGGCGAGGTGCTGGGGGCGCTGTCCGCCCGGGGGATCGAGCCCAAGGACATGAAGCTCACCGCCCCCACCCTGGCCCGGCTCATTGCTCTGGTAGGGGAGGGAAAGCTGAACCGCAACACCGCCGTCAAGGTATTCGAGGCAATCTTTGACACGGACGGGGATGTGGACGCCTATGTGAAGGAGCATGGTCTGGAGCAGGTCAACGACGACGGCCTGGTGCGGGAGGTTTGCGCCCGTGTGCTGGACGCCAACCCCCAGTCTGTGGCGGACTACCGGGGCGGCAAAGAGAAGGCCTTCGGCTTCCTGGTGGGCCAGGTCATGCGGGAGCTGAAGGGCAAGGCCAACCCTCAGACGGTGAACACCGTTTTAAGGGAACTTCTGACGCGGTAAAAGCCGCCGCCCGGAGAGGGGCCAGCGGCCTCTCTCTGGGCGGCAGAATGAATTTTCCTAAGATCTATCTTGCGTTTTTCCACAATTTTGCGGAGCGCATTGCTTGATATTTGGCGTTTTTCTGGAAATTGCGCCTCCAGAAATGAAAATCCCGGTTTTTTTCTTGCGATTCCGCATTCTGTGTTATATACTGGCAGGCAAGAAAAGAGAAAAGAGGGGATTCCCGTGTTTGAAATTGTTCATAAACTGCCCGCTCTGGCGCTGGCGGCTGACCAGGCATCTGAGCTTACGCCCCTTGGCGTCGTCGAGAACGTCAACAACTTCCTCAACAACATCGTCTGGGGCTGGCCGGCGCTGATCCTGCTGGCCTTCGTGGGCATCTTCATGACCTGCCGCACAAAATTCTTCCAGGTCAGCCACATCGCCCACTGGATGAAGGAGACCATCGGGGCCATCTTCCGCAAGGACGTGGTGAGCCATACCCAGGACAAGTCCATCTCCCAGTTCCAGTCCCTGTGCACCGCCCTGGCCGCCACCGTGGGCACCGGCAACATCGTGGGCGTGGCGGGGGCCATCATGGTGGGCGGCCCCGGCGCCGTGTTCTGGATGTGGATCATCGCCTTCTTCGGGATGATGACCAACTACTCCGAGAACGTGCTGGGCATTTTCTACCGCCGGAAGAACCACGCCGGTGAGTGGTCCGGCGGCGCTATGTACTACCTCCGGGACGGCCTGGGGGCCAAAAAGGGCTGCAAGGTGATCGGCGCGGTGCTGGCGGCGCTGTTTTCCGTGTTCTGTTTCCTGGCCTCCTTCGGCATTGGCAACATGACCCAGATCAACTCCATCTCCGGCAATATGCAGGACGTGTTCGGCATCCCCACCTGGGCCACCGGTATCGTCATTGTGATTCTCACCGGGATGGTGGTGCTGGGCGGCCTGAAGCGCATCGCCTCCGTCACCGAGAAGATCGTGCCCTTCATGGTGATCCTGTACATGATCGGTTCCATCGTCATCTTCTGCTCCAATATCGCCATGGTGGGCCCGGTGTTCGCCGCTATCTTCAAGGGTGCGTTCGCCCTGAAATCCGCCGCCGGCGGCATTGTGGGCTCCGGCATCAAGCTGGCCATTGAGCAGGGCATGAAGCGGGGCGTGTTCTCCAACGAGGCGGGCCTGGGCTCCTCCGTCATGGTCCACTCCAGCTCCAACGTGAAGGAGCCGGTGCGCCAGGGTATGTGGGGCATCTTTGAGGTGTTTGCCGACACCATCATCGTGTGTACCCTCACCGCCTTCTCTGTGCTGTCCTCGGGGCTGGTCAATCTGGACACCGGCATTACCAACGCCGCCTATCAGAGCGTGGAGCTGACCAAAGCCAATCTGGTCAGCACCGTGTTTTCCATGCACTTCGGTTTTGCCGGGGCGGCTTTCGTGGCCATCTCCGTGATGCTGTTCGCCTTCTCCACCTGCCTGGGCTGGAGCCACTACGGCAGCAAGGCCTGCGAGTTCCTGTTCGGCGAGAAAGTGACCCGCGTCTATCAGATCATCTTCGTTGTCGCCACCTTCGGCGGCGCGGTGATGGGGGAGAACCTGGCCTGGGAGATCGCGGACACCCTCAACGGCATGATGATGCTGCCCAACCTGGTGGGTGTGCTGGTGCTGTCCCCCATCGTCATCAAGATCACCAAAAACTATGTGGATCGCAAGCTGCGGGGGAAGGACGTCGAGCCCATGCTGTCCAACTTCCCGGACATCCAGAAGGAGGCCGCCGCGGCGGTCAAGCGGGGCGAGCAGTAAATCAAAAAACCGGGGAGCGCTTTGGCCCCCCGCATAAGATAAGGGCAACAACAAAAGGAGAGATCCCGTATGCCGCGGGATCTCTCCTTATTGCTCTCGCGCCGGGTATATCTCCTCCAGCCGCGCCTGAACCACCCAGCGGGTCTCATGGCCGCTGCTGGTGCAGGTGGAGAGGGTCAGCAGTTTGTCCTCCGGGCCGGGGACCACCCCCGTGTCGATCACGGAGCCGCGCAGGCACTGGTCGATCATCTCCTGACGCGCCTCCTCGCTGTCCAGTTCCCGCGCGTAGACCGCGCTGGTGACAGCGGGCTCCCAGGCGGCGAAAATCAGGTAGCGGCGCACGCACTTGCCGTCCGTGATATAGGCATAGGGATGCTCCGTCCAGAAGTCCTGCTCCGCGTACCGGTGCAGAGGGCCGAACATGGTGCCGTTGCGCATCCGGTGGCCGTAGATGATGGTATGGAACCCCTCAAAGTCCCGGCTGCTGCGCCAGTCCAGGAAAATGGCCCCGCCGCTGTTCCACTTTTTCTCCCAGGTATGATGCAGATAGTAGTCGTTGTCCGGGCCCTGGAGGATCGGGTGGGAGATGTCCGCGCCGGGAACGGTGAGCCAGGCCACCACGTCCGGGTTGACCGCCCGCAGGGCGTCCAGATCCAGGCCCAACAGCTCTTCTACCGCAGGGTCCGTATCCTCCGGCCCTGTGGCCGGGTCCGGGGCCGGCGTGGCGGAGGCGTCTCCCTGTTCTGCCGGCGGCGCGGGTCTGGCATGGGCGATCTCCGCCGCCTTTTTCGTGGCCTCGGCGCTGTCCCGCCACTGGAGCTGCTGCCGCAGCAGAACCCCGGCGCAGATCAGCGCCACCAGAAGCAGCGCGGTATTCAGAATCACGCGAAGCCGCCTGCTCATGGCGCACCTCCTTAAAACAGGGGCCCGGAAGATCCGGGCCCCCTTGTCGTTACGCGTTGTCCTTGCGCTTGCCGGTGTTCACATACACCAGTCCCATGCCGCAGGCCAGCAATACGACCACAAACATCATGGTGGACGCCTCGCCGGTCTGGGGCACGTTGCTCAGGGGTACGTCGGGCCCGTCGATCTCCACGGTCTCGTCAGATGCCTCGGGCAGCTCAGCCAGGGGCACGTCGGGCTCGTCGATCTCCACGCCCTCGTCAGGCCCCTCGGGCAGATCGCTCAGGGGCACGTCCGGCTCGTCGACCTCCACGGTGGGATCGGTGGGATCGGTCGGATTAGTGGGGTCGGTCGGGTCGGTCGGGTCAGTTGGATTGGTGGGGTTGGTGGGATCTACGGGCAGGGCCGGAATAGACCGGGTTTCGGTGTGGTTACAGCCCTCCCGCTGGCAGGTGCTGGTCTCCTCGCCTTTCACGCCGGGGCTGGGCTCCTTGGTCACAACCCACTCGCCCATATCGTGGCCCAGGGCTTCGATGGGCTCAATGACGGTCTGCCCGCAGATGCAGCCGCCGCTGTATACCACTTCGCCCGCTTCCGTGCAGGTGGGTTCCTTCGTGATCTTCATGTTGGTGAAGTGGTGCACATGGTTCTTCAACCTAAGGACCCATGTACCATTTTCACGGCTCACCGTCTTCCCTGAATACACAGCCCGGACACCGAGATTGCGATCCCGCTCCTCGTCCAAATCCCACAGCGAATCCTCGGGGAGGATGAGCGTACTACCAGGACGCGAAGTATTATAAGTCACGAAAATATCATCGCCGTCATACTTGCCCTTGTTGCCCTCGATCGTACCATCCTCCATGATGAAGGTGCCGTCGTTATACACGCCGCCGGCACTGGATCCGGCCGTGTTGTTCTTTATGACACCATATTCAATTTTGACCACGCCCGCGTAGCCCTCGTTATACGTGTCGTTATACATGCCGCCGCCGTAGTCATCGGCCCTATTGCCCTCAATAACGCCGTTCGTCATGTTGAACGTGCCATTGATGTTGTACACGCCGCCGCCCTCGCCGTACCTGCCGGCCGCCGTGTTGTTGGTGATGGCGCCGCCGTTCATGGTGACCGTGCCGCCATTAGTGTTGCTCACACCGCCGCCCACGCCGTAGGCCGTATTGCCGCTTATCGTGCCGTCCTCCATGGTGAACGTGCCGCCGGAGTTATTCACGCCGCCGCCGCCGCTGCGGTAGCCGCCGGTGAGCGTGTTGCCCGCAATCGAGCCGCTTTCCATGGTGAACGTGCCAGCGTTATATACGCCGCCGCCGGTGCCTCCGGTAATCGCGCCGGACTCATAGGTGCCCTCCTCAGCGGAGCCTGTTGCGGTGCTGTCCGTCAGGGTCAGCTCACCGCCCCCGTTGATCGTGATCACGGCAGCGCCGGTTTTCTTCTGAGCGTCAATGTCGTTGCCGTTCAGGTCGATGGTGACGTCCGCACCTTTTTTAACTGTGATGGTTTTGGGGTCTCCGCTCTCATACTTGACTTCCTCGTAGAGCTTCACGTTGACCGCGCCGGTGTCATCGTCCTTGGACGCCTCGATCTTGTAGGTGGTTCCATCCTCTTTATACACGGACTCGCCGGTATCAATGGCTCCCTGCAGCTCCCCGAAGGACGCCGCGAAGGACGGCGCGAC
>JAIEFH010000229.1 GCA_029067025.1 Oscillospiraceae bacterium
GTTCAGGAAGATCGCCACCGTCTCTGTTCCGTCGAGGCAGCCGCCGGCGCGGATCACAAACCCTACACCTACGCCCAGAAATACTCCTCCAAAACAGACGGCCAGCAGATTTTCATGCGTAATATCCACAAACGGCGCGAAAACTTCCAGAGAACTTGAAAATGCCACCATGGCGACTGCGGATTTGATAATAAACTTAGCCCCCAGCTTCCGCATACCAACCAACAGGAACGGAATGTTAAGCGCCAAAGTCATGATTCCAAGGGGAATCCCGCTCAGGTTATTGATCATGATCGAGATTCCCACAATCCCTCCATCCAGAATCGTGCATGGAACCAAAAATTCCTCAATGGAAAACGCGGCGATCACCGCGCCCATCACCAGCATCGCATAGCTGGATATTTCCCTCATGTAGTATTTCAGCTTTGATGCGTTGTCCGACATAAAGGCCACCTCCGGTATCATCATACCAACGAAATCTGTATCCGTCAAATAGAACTTTGATATTTACCAACGGCTGCTCCACGAAAAAATGTGAAATCCAGAAAATGCATGAGGATAACCTTCCAAAGCAGTGCTGCCGATAATAAGAAAAATGCGAAAAAGGTCTTGCTCGTGACGCAGCGTAATGAGCTATACTATCCGCAGGAGGTATTCTGAACATGGACAAATATAGAGCTATCCCACAGGGGTATATGACGGTAGGCGAAGTCGCGAAAAAGATGGATGTGACAGTCCGAACGTTACAGCACTACGATAAAGAGGGGCTGCTCTCACCATCAGCCGTGAGCGATGGGGGCCGCAGGCTTTATACAGACAAGGATATTGTCAAGCTGCACCAGATACTGTCTTTAAAGCATTTGGGTTTCTCTTTGGATGACATCAGGGACAGGCTGATCCCGCTGGACGCCCCGGCTGATGTGGCGCAGATCCTCTCAGAGCAAGCCGCTGTTATCCGTAAAAAGATAGCAGATCTGACAGAATCGCTGTCGGCAATCGAGGCATTGAAAACAGAAGTGCTGGAAATGCAGTCGGTAGACTTCAAAAAATACGCGGACATCATAGTCAACCTGGAAATGAAAAATGATTTCTATTGGCTCATCAAGCATTTTGACAGTGAAACACTGGATCATATTCGCAGCCGGTTTGACAAGGAAAGCGGTATGGCATTCCTGCAAAAATTTTTGCAGCTCCAAGACGAGGCAATTCAGCTGCAAGAAGATGGGGTGCCGGCAGAAAGCCCGAGGGGAGTACAATTTGCGAAAGCCTACTGGGACTTAATTTTGGAGTTCACAGATGGGGACGCCGCTATGCTCCCTAAGCTCATACAAATAGGAGAAAGCGACGAGCTCAATCAAGAGTGGAAACAAAAGCAAGCCAAGGCAAATCTGTTTATTGAGCCGGCATTGGGCGCTTACTTTTCAAATTTGGGGATAAGTCCATTCCAGGAGGAAGCAACATGACAGACGCATTGCAAGTGAAAGAATTACGGAAAAGCTATGGAAAAAAAGAGGTGCTAAAGGGCATTGACCTATGTGTGCGCAAAGGTGACATTTTTGCATTGTTAGGCGTAAATGGCGCGGGAAAGACGACAACTCTTGAATGCATTGAGGGCTTGCGGAAATATGACGGCGGCAGTATATCCGTAAATGGCAGCATCGGGATTCAATTACAGTCCGCCTCTCTGCCCGCGCATATCAAAGGGATGGAAGCCATCCGCCTTTTTGCGAAATGGAACAAGGTATCGGCAGATACCTCCATGCTGGCGGCGTTGGGCATAGAAAATTTGGCAAACAAGCAGTACCAGGAAATGTCGACCGGACAGAAGCGGCGGCTCCACTTGGCGCTGGCCTTAATCAGCGATCCCGACATCGTATTTCTTGACGAGCCAACCGCAGGGCTTGACGTGGAGGGACGGATTTCTCTCCATAAATATATTCGTACATTGAAAAACAAGGGGAAAACGATCCTTTTGGCCAGCCATGATATGGCCGAAGTAGAAAACCTATGCGACAGCATCGCGATTCTCAAGGACGGTTTGATCGCGTTCACGGGAACTGTCGCGGAACTGACGGAAAAAGTAGGAACGCACTACAATGTTCGTGTCAAAACAGACCAGGGGGCGGAGGATTTTGAGGTGGACGACATAGGACCCAGCCTGATTACGATACTCCAGGACCATCAAAAAAAGAACATTGTCATTCAAGACATCCAAGTAGATCGAGGTTCTTTGGAGCAGCATTTTGTAAAGATTGCAAGGGAGGGTAACTGATGAACGGATTTTTATATGGCGCCGTCCTACAGTGGAAGCTGGATCTGCGCAGCCGAACGATGTTAATCACCTGCTATGCCGTACCGCTCGCATTTTTCGCGATCATGGGTGGGATTTTTACATCCATCATGCCAGACAGCAGCGAAACCTTGATTCAGTCCATGTCAGTATTCACCGTTACCATGGGCGCACTGATCGGATTACCGCCCTCGCTTGCGGAAATCTACAGAAGCGACATCAAGAACGCCTATCAAGCAAATGGCATACCTCTGGCCATGGGACTGATATTGACAAATATTTCCGCATTTGTTCACTTGTTCATGATGAGTTCAATCCTTTATGTGATAGCGCCCATTGCTTTTGACGTAAAAATTCCGAAAAATCCAGGAATGCATTTTTGCGGCCTGATTATTTTGATTGCCGTATCGCTGGGGATTGCAAGCATCATCGGTTTAGCGGTGAAGGACACGGCAAATACATCTATGTTTTCCATCTTGATTTTCCTGCCGTCTATTATGTTGTCTGGAATTATGTTCCCAGCCGACTTGCTTCCCAAAGCGTTTGGAATTGCGGGAAAACTGTTCCCCGCCACCTGGGGATACGCGCTTATGGCGGAAAATACTTTTACTTGGCATAATCTCTGGCCCTTGTTCGTTATCTTCGTTATGGCTGTACTATTGTGCGCTATTTTACTGAAAAGAATTGAGACACGATAATGTGGATGAAGTAATCTGCCAGCGGCGGAAAAGGAAAAAAAGCTGCTGGTGATTTAACTGAACACAAAATCTGTATGGCATAGCATCCATAACGAACAGTGGTAATCCACGGATCCAATCAGGGAATCTTAACATCATCATTTAAAAATCGGAGGCTTTGAATGCTCAAAGCCTCCGATTTCTTTTGTTCACAGATCACGTTTTGGAGGATGCCGCGCCCCGGGAAAAGGACGCCGCAGTCCGCCGCGCCGAACGCCGGTCACCCCGCGAAGTGAAGCATCTGGATCAGCAGCAGCCAGCTCATTCCATAATAGGTAACCACGGCGACCAAATCGTTGATCGTGGTAATCAGCGGGCCGGAAGCCACGGCGGGATCCACATTGATCCGTTTGAAAAACAGCGGGATGAGCGTGCCCACCGCGCTGGAGATCAGCATCGCCAGCATAAGGGCCACGCCGATACAGCCGGAGACCGCGTAGGAGAACAAAAGCTCCCTGCTCTTAACCAGCCAGATATAGAGGCCCACGATCACAAAAGAGATGGTTCCCAAAATCAGGCCGTTGCACAGGCCCACCCGCATCTCCTTGCCCACAAATTGAACCTTCTGGCCGGCTGTCAGGTTTTCGTCCATCAGCACCCGGATGGTGACGGCCAGGGACTGTGTGCCCACATTGCCCGCCATGTCTAAAATCAGGGACTGGAATGCCATAATCAAGGTGAGCTGGGCCACGACCTCCTCAAAAACACCCACCACAGAGGACACCAGCATTCCCAGCACCAGCAGCACCAGCAGCCAGGGCAGGCGCTTTTTCATGCTGAGCCTCACCGGCTCTTTCAGATCCTCCTCCGCGGTCAGACCGGCGAGCCTGGCGTAGTCCTCGCCCATCTCGTCGTCCACCACTTCGATGATGTTCTGCGCCGTGATCACGCCCAGCAGCTTATTGGAGTTGTCCAGCACCGGGATGGAGTTCTCCGAATAATCCTTCAGCTTTTCAATACAGTCGTCGATCAGCTCCGTGGCGTACACATAGGGGAAGGACGTCACGATCAAATCCTCCAGGCTGTCCGTTTTCCTGGCGGTAATCAAGTCCTTCAAGTCGATGGCGCCGTAAAACGCCTCGCTGTCGTCCACCACGAACAGGGTGGAGATATTGTCGTTCTCCTCCGCCTGATTCACCAGCTCCCGCATCGCGCCCTTGATGTCCAGGTTTTCCCGGATCACGATGCAGTTGGTGGTCATTTTGCTGCCGATCTCATCGCTGTCAAAGGATGCGATCAGGCGGATCTCCTTTTTGACGTCCGGCTCCAAGGCGTCGATCAACTGCTCCCGCCGGAGCTTGTCAAGTTCCCCCAGAATGCCCGCGGCGGTGTCCGTCTCCAGTCGGCCCACCACATCGGCGGCTTTCTGGAAATCCATCTCCCTCAGATACACCCCCGCGTCGGACTCATCCAAATGCTCGAATACCTCAGACATCATCTCCGCGGTGCATACGCGGTAGAGCTTTTTGCGCTCCTGCGGGGAAAGCTGCGGCATGACCTCCGCAACGTCGTTCCCGTGATAGTCATCCAGCCTGCTCTGGATGATCTTTGGCGTATCGTTTCCCCGGATGATGGCAATGATCTCGCTTTCATAGTTGGGCTTCGCGCTGATGTCGTTCTCAGCCGCAGGCTGCCCCAGCCTGTCTGTTTCCGCCATAAAACGCCCTCCATTTCGATGTTTTGATTGGGGCGGCACTGATCCGCGATCAGCCCGCCTCAGGCGCGTCGGCAGCGGAAAAAGGGCAGAAAATCCCCCTGTTTCAGGAAACAGAGGGATGGAAATTTCGGTTATCTCACTTGAACTCCAGACAGTCGGAAACGGCAGCGGCTTCCGCGCTATTCTGATAACCGAGCAGTCGTCTTCGCCCTGTCTCCGCGCTACTATCGCCGCTTGCCACTTTCCTCACCTCACTCAAACAGAATTTTCTACAGTTTAAATATACTACGCTTTCCGCCAAAAGTCAATCTTCCTTCCGACAGGGATTTTGATCCTAATGGACAGGCCGCTCCGCATAGGCTGTTGCGAAAGGCCGGGTGATGGATTTGCATACGCAGGAGCTGTGCAAAAGCGTGTTCAAGGATGGCCGCGCCGAGACGACCAGGGAAAATTTTACACGTAAGCTCATTGAGCTCGTCAATCAAATCGAACAGGGCAGGCAGACCCTGGCCCAACCATGATCCGACAAGCTGTTTCCTGTGTGCCGTTCGATCCGCCGGGAAGCGGCTTGTCCCACGTTTAGGGAGACAGAACCATGAAAGCAGCAATCTATTGCCGTTTATCCGAGGAAGACCGAAACAAGCAGTTTGAGACCGACGACAGCAACAGCATCCAAAACCAAAAGGCTATGCTCCTGCAATATTCCATGGCGCAGGGCTGGGAAGTATATCATATCTACAGCGACGACGATTACACGGGCTCAGACCGGAACCGCCCGGAATTCCAGAGGCTGCTCCACGACGCCGAGCGGCGCAAATTTGACATCATCCTCTGTAAAACCCAGTCCCGCTTTACCCGTGAGCTGGAGCTGGTAGAGAAATATATCCACGGGCTGTTCCCCATATGGGGCATCCGCTTTATCAGCATCGTGGACAACGCCGACACCGCCAACAAGGGCAACAAGAAGTCCCGCCAGATCAACGGGCTGGTCAACGAGTGGTATCTGGAGGATATGTCGGAGAACATCCGCAGCGTCCTCACCAACCGGCGGCAGAACGGCTTTCACATTGGGGCCTTCGCCCTCTACGGCTACAAAAAGGATCCCGACCGGAAGGGCCATCTGCTCATCGACGAGGAGGCCGCCGCCGTGGTCCGGGAGGTGTTCACCCTCTTTTCCCAGGGCCACGGCAAGACCGCCATCGCCCGTATGCTCAATGACCGGGGCGTCCCCAATCCCACCGAGTACAAGCGGCTCCATGGCCTGCGCTACCGGCAGCCCAAGGGTCAAAACAGCACCCTTTGGAGATACTCCTCCATTGCCGATATGCTGGAAAATGAACTCTACATCGGCAATATGGTGCAGGGTAAATACGGCAGCATTTCCTACAAATCCAAGCAAAACAGGCCCCGCCCCAAAAGCGAATGGTATCGGGTGGAGGGCACCCACGAGCCCATCATCGACCGCGATCTGTGGGAGCGTGTGCAGAAGCTCCTCGCCCAGCGCGCCAAACCATTCAGCGGCGGCTCTATTGGCCTATTCGCCAGAAAGGTTCGATGCGCCCATTGCGGCTATACCATGCGCTCCACAAAAAGCCGCGGGCGGCACTACCTCCAATGCCCCAGCCGCCACGTGGCAAAAGATGCCTGCATCGGCTCGTTTATCTCTGTGGAAAAGCTGGAGCAGACCGTTCTTTGTGAGTTAAACCGTCTTTCGGCGGAGTACTTGGATCAAGATGAATTGGAACGAAATATCCAGCTCCGCGACAACCCGCAAGCACAAAAAAGACAGCTTCAAAAAAATCTAGCGAGTTACGAAAAAAAGCGCGATGAGTATGCCAAAGCAGTCCGCGCGCTATATATGGACAAGGTCAAGGGCATCATCACCGAGGGGGATCATCGGGACATGAGCCGGGATTTTTCGGCGGAACAGGATCGGTACGAGCGTTTGGCGGAGGATTGCCGCCGGCGGATCACCGAGCTGGACGCCCGCGCCGAAGCGGGCGATGGCCGCAAGGCCATTGTGGAGCGGTATGCCAACCTGGAACACCTGACCCGCGAGATGGTGGAAGCCCTGATCGACCACGTTGCCGTAGGAAAACGCGTCCCCGGGACAAGAGATGTCCCCGTTGAAATCCATTGGAACTTTTAAAAGCGGCTCCAAGCCATAGCTTCTTTGAGCTTCAGATACCCGGCCCGCCGTCCGGCACCCTCCGCAAAGGGCGGTATACGGTGAAATACATGGTGGTAAAACAGGCCAGCCCGCCGACGAGCTGAGACACCGCCTCCGCCGCGAACACGCCGGTGGTACCCATCCAGATGGGCAGCGCCACCGTCAGCGGCGCGTTGATGACGGCCTTGCGCAGCAGGGAGAAAAAGATTGCCTGCTTCGACCGGCCCAGCCCCACAAAGATCGCCTGTCCCGCAAACTGGAGGGACATAAACAGGAACATTCCAAAATAGATGCGCAGGGCGGGGATGCCCGCCTCGATGATGGCGGGATCGTCCTTGAAGATGCGGATCAGCGGCTCCGGGAAGGCCATGGCGACAACCCAGAACAGCGCGGAGTAGGCCACCGTCACCCCCACGCTGAACTGGATGGACTGCCGCACCCGGCTGTACAGCTTCGCGCCGTAATTGTACCCCGCCACCGGCTGGGAGCCGTTGGTCAGCCCCTGCACCGGCATGATGAACACCTCCCGAAGGGAATTGATGATGGTCATCACCCCCACGTACAGGTCGCCGCCGTAGGCCTGCAGGGTCGCGTTGCACGCCACCTGCACCAGGCTGTTGGTCATGTTCACAAAGAAGCCGGACAGGCCCAGGGAGACAATCCTCCCCGTGCGCCCCCTGTCCAGCCGCAGGTTTTCCCAGCGCAGGCGAAGGATAGCCCGCTTTCCGGTAAGGAACAGCAGCACCCATGCCGCCGACAGCGCCTGGGAGAACACTGTGGCCAGGGCCGCGCCCCGCACCCCCATATCAAACACGAAGATAAGCACGGGATCCAGGACAATGTTCACCGCCGCCCCCAGCAGCACCGTCATCATCCCCACCCGGCCAAAGCCCTGGGCGTTGATGAAGGGGTTCATACCCAGGCTTACCATGACGAACAGCGTGCCGCACAGGTAGATGGTCATGTACCCGTCGGCATAGGGGAATGTGTCCGGGCTGGCCCCGAACAGGTAGAGGATGGGCCTCTTCAGCGCCAGGAAAAACGCCGTGGCCGACACGCCCAAAATCAGCAGCAGCAAAAAGGCGCTGCCCATCACCCGCTCCGCTTCTTCATCGTCCCCCTTCCCCCGGCTGATGGAGCACAGCGGCGCGCCGCCGGTGCCGCACAGGTTGGCAAAGCCCATGAGGATGGATATGATGGGCATGGTCACCCCCAGGCCGGTGAGGGCCAGGCTGTCGCTCTCCGGCAGGTGGCCCAGGTAGATGCGATCCACCACACTGTATAACACGTTTACCAACTGGGCCGCCATCATGGGAACGGCGAGGCTCATAATATTGCGGGGGATGTTCCCTTTTGAAAAATCGTTCTGTCTCTCTGCCAAGGAAAGGGCCTCCCTTTTTAACTGTTGTTTTTCCCGTACGGCTATGATATACTTCGTAAAACACGGTAAGATCGGTGGTATCGATTGGATGGAACGCTACAAAGATCTCTCTTCTTTTCAGGACGCGGACGCCGCTTTGGCCGAGATCGAGCATACCCTCGACCAGATGCTGATCCTGGCGAAGTTGTCCGCCAGCGGCCTGGATGTGGACAGGGCCAGTTTACAAAAGACATTGGAACGGCTGCAATATAAAATCGACCGCATCGCGGATCGGCTGGATTCCGCCGAAAGCTGAAAATGTTGTCTTTGCAAGGTCGCACCAGAGCAGAAGGCCCGCCTCACCTACGACAACATTCTCCGCCTCTCCGACGACCCGGATGTCAGCAACGTCATCCGCTTCCTGCGGGAGCGCGAAATCGTCCATTTCCAGCGCTTCGGCGAGGCAATCGCCCTGGCCAAAGAGCGCATGAATCAGAAAAATGTGTACTTCACCAACCCCGCGTTTGACAAATAACCCAGCCCGCGCAGACGCCCGCCCCGAACGCTCGGGGCGGGCGTTTTCCGTTCTGCTATTCCTCCCAGCTCTCCCCTGTGGCGTAGTTGATGACGATTCCGGGCTGGACATTGTAGACAAAGACGTTGAAGCACACGCCTTCGCCCTCGTCCTCCACGGAAAACGCCTCCATCTGGACGCCGCTGGCCACCAGGTTGTCGCCGTCGAACACAGGGGTCACCCGATAAAGTACGTGGTTTTCCGTCTCCTCCACGTAGTCGTCCACCATATTCTCAAACGGCAGCATCCCAACGACGTTCATGTACCGGGTGCCGGTGATCAGGTTCTGCTTGTTGGCGTTCTCCCCCGCCAGCTGGTAGCCGATGAGATGACAGCGGTTGTAGAGGTACTTGCCGTCCACGCAGTCGTACTTCACCGTCTGCCAGCCGGAGGGCTTTACCTGGCCAATATCCCCCCGGGGCTCGGTGGGCATGATCTCCAGGCAGATGTTGGCGTAGGCCACGCCGCACCGGCCCAGGCTGTCCAGTTCGCTGTAGGTCTCGAAGGGCTCCAGCGTCAGATCCTCCAAGTCAAAATCCGGCTGGTTGTCCTGGAGGATCACGTAGGGCTCGCCGGAATACTCCGGGATGTCGTCTATGCTGATGGTAACCGCCGCCGGCTCCTTGAGCCCCAGCTCCACCAACAGGTTGTCCAGCGTCAGCGAGCCATTCAGGTGCAGGCCGAGCGCGGTCAGCCCTATCACCACGGCAACCACGATCAGCGCCAGAATCAGCCGCTCCTTGCTGATCCCACCCTGCCGCCGTTTTTCCGTGCGGGCGCTCATAGGCCGCCTCCCAGGATGCCGCCGGCTTTCACCGCCGACACGATCTCATCCATCACCGAAACGGGCCGCACCAGCGCGAACCGTACGTGCCCCTCCCCCAGCGGCCCAAAGGCGGAACCGGGGGTACACAGCAGCCCGGTGCGATCCAGCAGCTCAAAGCAGAACTCCACCGAGTTCTGATAGCCCGCCGGGAGCGGTGCCCAAACGAACATACTGCCCTGGCTGTCCGGTACGTCCCAGCCGATGGAGCGCAGCCCGCCGCACAGGGCGTCCCGCCGGGCCTGATACTCCGCCCGGTTCCGGGCCACGCTGTCCTGGGGGCCGTTGAGGGCGGCTGCCGCCGCGTGCTGGATGGGCAGGAACATCCCATAGTCGATCTGGGAGCGCAGGCGCTTGAAGGCCCCCACCACCTCCCGGTTGCCCAGCACAAAGGACACCCGGGCCCCGGTCAGGTTATAGGTCTTGGACAGGGAGTTGAACTCCACCCCCACCTCTTTGCCCCCCTCAAAGG